>CAZUKI010000214.1:0-2348 GCA_964620785.1 uncultured Aestuariivirga sp. | reverse complement strand
GATGAATTGCGCGGCGCCATCGACCTCCATCGCAGGGATGAGTCGCTCGTCAAGGAAGAGCGTGACCGTCTCGGCGGCATTCTCGATCTCAAGGACCTCGAGGTGGCCGACATCATGGTCCATCGCACCAAGATGAACACACTGGACCTCGGGCTTCCACCACAGGAAATCGTCAGCACGGTGCTGGCGAGCCCACACACGCGCATGCCTGTCTGGCGCGGCAAGCCCGACAACATCGTCGGCGTTCTCCATGCCAAGGCACTTTTCGCGGCATTGCAGGCCGCCGGCGGCGATGCCAGCAAGGTTGATCTGGACAGGGCGATTTCGGAAGCCTGGTTTGTGCCGGATACGCGCCCGCTGGAAGACCAACTCAATGCCTTCCTGCGCCGCAAGGTGCATTTCGCCCTCGTCGTTGACGAATACGGCGAGGTGGAAGGGCTGGTGACCCTCGAAGACATTCTTGAAGAGATTGTCGGTGACATCAAGGACGAGTTCGATGCGGTCAGCAGCGGCGTGCGCAAGACCCGCGATGGCGCATACATGATCGATGGAACCGTCCCGGTCCGCGACCTCAACCGCGAATTTGACTGGAGCCTGCCTGATGATGAGGCAACCACCCTGGCCGGGCTTGTCATTCATGAGGCAAGAATGATTCCCGATGCCGGACAGGTCTTTTCCTTCCACGGCTTCAAGTTCGAAGTCGTGAAGAAGCGCAAGCAGCAGATCACGCAGATCAAGCTCACGCGCCTTGATGAAACCCCGCAGGATATGCAGGTCGGCTGACGGCAATCCTAGGCGGCTGGCGCAGACGCTTCGATTGCCAGTGCGTGAACGCGTTCCTTGAGTTCCTGGGCCAGCACATCATTCACCATGCGATGGCAGGCGACACGCGATTGGCCCTTGAAAGCCTGCGCCACAATTGTGACGCGGAAATGGCTTTCGCCCGCCGGATGGCTTCCGGCGTGGCCCGCATGTTGATTGCTTTCGTCAACCACATTAAGTACTGCTGGCTGGAAAGCCGCTCGAAGTTTTTGCTCAAGCGTCTTGCCGACAGGGCCCAAAGTCATCGCAGGCGTTTCTCCGTTTCCGGTTGATGAAGGCCTTCACGCTCACATAGTCAAGCACCCATGAAATTCGACTCGAAGTATTTTGACAAGATTCGCGTAACGCCCAGGGGATCAAAGCCGGAGCCCAAGGTCGAGAAGACCTGTGAATGGGAAGGCTGCACCAAGCCGGCGCGCCACCGCGCCCCGAAGGGCCGCAACGCAGAGGGGCAATACTGGAACTACTGCACGCAGCATGTGCAGGAGTACAACAAGAGCTACAATTATTTTGCCGGTATGAGCGATGATGCAGTCTCCTCTGCGCAAAAGGCAGCCCAGACCGGTGATCGACCCACCTGGAAGCTGGGTGAAAACGCCCATGCCAAGGCGGGCGCCAAGCGCGGCACGGCCCGCGACTTCCGCGATCCCTTTGGCCTTTTCGGCAAGAACGCCAAGCCGGCGCAATCCAAGCTGGGCCGCAACCTGCGGACCAATGAGGCGAAAGCCCTTCAAACACTTGGGCTTGACGAGAATGCCTCACCTGACGAGGCAAAGGCGAAGTACAAGCTATTGGTCAAGCGGCTGCATCCCGATGCCAATGGCGGCAGCCGTGCCAACGAGGACACCTTGAAGGCAGTCATCCAGGCCTATGATACTTTGCGCGCTTCCGGCTTCTGCTGAACTTGCCGCCGCAATCTCAAACGGCTACAACACTTCGACATCCAAAACTGACGTGAGTAACATGACAGGCAAAGTCAATGGCAGCGGACCAACCCTGCCAGATAGTAAGATTTCGGTAAAAGACACTTTCGGCTTCGACTCGAAGATGGTCGTCCATGCGTACAGCGAGCCGAGCGAGCACGTTCCGGATTATGATCCGGACTATCTGTTCAACAAGGAGACGACGCTCGCCATCCTTGCCGGCTTCGAACACAACCGCCGGGTCATGGTCACGGGCTATCACGGAACGGGAAAGTCCACCCACATCGAGCAGGTGGCGGCGCGCCTCAACTGGCCTTGCGTGCGCATCAACCTCGACAGCCACATCAGCCGCATCGACCTCATTGGCAAGGACGCCATTGTCCTCAAGGAGGGAAAGCAGGTGACGGAATTCCGCGAGGGCATCCTTCCCTGGGCCTACCAGCACAACATCGCGCTGGTCTTCGACGAGTATGATGCCGGCCGGCCGGACGTGATGTTCGTCATCCAGCGCGTCCTGGAATCGTCAGGCCGCCTGACCCTGCTCGACCAGAGCCGGGTGATCCGCCCGCATCCGGCGTTCCGCCTGTTTGCCACCGCCAACAC
>CAZUKI010000213.1:2364-5001 GCA_964620785.1 uncultured Aestuariivirga sp. | reverse complement strand
ATCCATTTGCTTTCAAGTGCGAGCTTGTCCTCGGCCTTGCTGATGAGGGCGAGAGCTTCGTCGCCGTTGAGGCAGACAAGGCCGTCATCATCGCCGATCACCAGGTCGCCATTCTGCACGATCCTGTCGCCAACGGTAACGGTGCCGCCAGCCTCGCCCTCGCTCCAGGCGGTCGGCCCGCGCGGCGTGATGCTGCGGCTGTAAACGGCAAAGCCATCAAAGGCTGCCAGTTCCGCCACATCGCGGACCGCGCCATCACACACGATGCCGGCACTGCCCTTGCGATGCAGGAAGCCGCCAAGGATGCCGCCGATCATGGCGTTTGCGGAATTGCCCTGCGCGTCGATCACCAGCACGTCGCCCGGCTTGACGAGATCAAGGGCACGCAGCACGGCGCCAAAGTCCGGCGGCCGGCACAGCGCCGTTACGGCGCGACCGAAAAGGCGCGGCTGCTGGCCTGCGGGTTTCAGGGGCCGGATGGCGGCATCGATGAGGCAGGCACCGCCGCTCACGTCGGCGATGATCGCTGCAGGCACATCGCGCCAGCGCTTCAGGAGGTGTGGGGTCAGCGCCGCATGTGAGGAATTGCCTGTCCGTGCTGACATTCAGGCCTTCCCCGCCAGAACCTGTTTCAGGCGCTTACCCAGTGCCGTCATTCCGCTTGCAATGCGTTCGTCGCTCTGGCCGGAATAGTTGAAGCGGGCATGGTTCTGTTCCGTCGCCTCGCAGAAGAAGCAGGCGCCCGGCACATAGGCGACTTGGGCATGGGGCAAGGCATGTTCGCGCATGAAGCGCTCGGTGTCGAAGTCCTGCGGGAAGGTGGCCCAGGTGAAAAGGCCGCCTTCGGGATCGGTCGCCACGACCTCCTGCGGAAAGTGCTGGCGGATCATCGAGAGCATGAGGTTCTTCTTGCGCAGATAGGCGCTGCGCAGGGTCTCGATATGGGCGTTCATGTCATGGCGCTCGAGAAACAGCGACGCCGCCATCATGTTGACGGTCGAACATTGCGTGTCGGCGGCGAGCTTGAGGATCGAGAGCTTCTCGAGCATGGTGCCGCTCGCCAGCGCATAGCCAAGACGCATGCCTGGCGAAAGGATCTTGGAGAACGAGCCGAGCAGGACGACGCGGCCCTCACTGTCGAAGCTCTTGATGGTCGGCGGGGCTTCGCCCTCAAAGCGCACCTCGCGATAGGCCGTGTCCTCGATGATGATGACATCGTGCTCATTGGCGAGTTCGACAAGGCGCTTGCGCCGTGCCGCCGACATGGAAACGCCCGATGGGTTCTGGAAATCGGGAATGGTGTAGATGAACTTTGCAGAACGCTCCTGCTTCAGGATGCGTTCCAGCTCGTCCATCTTCATGCCTTCGCCGTCCATGGCGATGCCACGATAACGCGGGCCGAAGGGATCGAAGGCAATCAGCGCGCCCATGAATGTCGGACGCTCGGTGATGACGAGGTCGCCGGGATCGACCATCATCTTGGCAATGAGATCGAGGCCCTGCTGGCTGCCCTGCAGGACCAGCACCTGCTCTGCCGCCGCGGCCGTTCCTTGCGCCGTGAGTCTTGCGGCAATCTGCTGGCGCAGCTTCGGCATGCCGTCGGAAACAGTGTATTGCAGCGCATCGCTGCCCTTGCTGCCCACGAGTTCGGCATAGATGGCGCCGAGCTTTTCGGAGGGGAACAGGCTGCCATCGGGATAGCCGCCGGCGAATGAGGTGATGGTGGGGTCGGCGCCGGCACGCAGCAGTTCGCCCACGGCATTGGGCACAACCCTGTCCATGCGGCGCGACAGGTTCCTGGCGATGTTCAAGGTCATTGCGCCAGATTGCCCAATTTCCGGCACATCCTGCAATCACCAAATCTGCATGGCCCTGTCCTGCCGAACTGGACTGCAATTTCCGCCACTTTGCATGCTAAGGGACGCTGGCCTGTCACAGAGGAACTTCGATGACCCAGCTTTCAAACATGGCCCACCGCGACATCGAGACGGTGATCCACCCCTACACCAACCTGGCGCGCCACCGCGAAGTGGGACCCACGATCCTCAATGAGGGCAAGGGCGTCTATCTCTTCGACGACAAGGGCAAGCGCTACATCGAAGGCCTGGCCGGGCTGTGGTGCACGGCGCTGGGCTATGGCAACCTCGAGGTTGCGGAAGCGGGTGCGGAAGCGTTGCGCAAGGTTTCCTTCACGCATGCCTTTTCCGGCAAGTCCCATGACGGGCTCATCGAGCTTTCCGAGAAGATCAAGGAGATCGCCCCCGTCCCCACGTCAAAGGTGCTGTTCGGCACGTCCGGCTCTGAAGCCAACGACATGCAGATCAAGCTCACCTGGTATTACAACAATGCCCGCGGCAAGCCGGAAAAGAAGAAGATCATCAGCCGCATCAGGGCCTATCACGGCGTGACCATCGCCTCCTCGTCGCTCACCGGCCTGCCCTGGGTGCAGAATGATTTCGACGTGCCGATCAAGAACATCATCCACACGTCCTGCCCGCATCATTACCGCTATGGCCTAGCTGGAGAGAGCGAAGAAGATTTCGCAACGCGCATGGCGGACGACCTCGAGAACCTCATCCTGCGCGAAGGCCCGGAAACCGTTGCCGGTTTCATCGCCGAGCCGGTGATGGGGGCTGG
>CAZUKI010000213.1:0-2264 GCA_964620785.1 uncultured Aestuariivirga sp. | reverse complement strand
CTCATCATCACGGCGGACGAAATCAATGCCATGTTCGACATCGTGGAAAAGGCCCTCGACCAGTTCGAGGCCCGCGCCCACAAGGAGAACCTGCGCGCCGCCTAGTGTGGTGCGCAGACGCCGCTATTTCCGTTCCACGGCAAAGACCCGGCGTTCACGGCGTTCGCCGCGGCGCAGCAGTGTCACCTTCACTTCGCTGCGCACCTTCTCGTGGTTCAGGAGGCGCAGCATGTCGTCAACGCCCAGCACGGGCTGGTCATCGAGCGCGATGACGAGGTCGCCGGACAATATCCCGGCCTCTGCCGCCGGACCGCCCTTGCTCACGGCCATCACCCGCACGCCCGAGGCCTGTTCGGTTCCCGAGGCCCTGGCGATATGGCGCGGGATCGGCGTGAAGGCGCCCTCGAGGCCGATGGCGGCGCGGCGCACCTTGCCGTAACGCAGGATCTGCGAGAGCACATCAAGGGCAGTGTTGGCGGCGACCGAAAAGCAGATGCCCTGGGCGCCCCTGATCACTGCCGTGTTGATGCCCATGACGCGGCCCGAGGCATCAACCAGCGGGCCTCCGGAATTTCCGGGGTTCAGGGCGGCATCAGTCTGGATCACGTCATCGATCAGAAGGCCGGTCACGGCCCGCAGCGAGCGGCCGGTGGCGCTGATGATGCCGGCCGTCACGGTGCGGTCGAAACCAAGCGGATTGCCGATGGCGATGGCGATCTGCCCGGGATTGAGCTTGCGCGAGTCGGCAAATTCCAGGGCGGGTGCCGATAGCTGCTCATCGGTCCTGAGCACGGCAATGTCGGTGTGTGGGTCATCGCCCAGGACGCGCGCCAGCGCCCGCTGGCCATCAGCCATGGCGACGGTGACCGAGGGTTGCCCCGCCACCACATGGCTGTTGGTCATGATCAGGCCATCAGAGGCCAGCACAAGGCCTGAACCAGCGCCGACCGGCGTGCCATCCTTGGCAACGCTCACATGGACGACTGCAGGCCCTGCCTTGGCCACCGCCGCCATGACGGCTTCGGAATAGGCGTCGTGCAGGAATGCATCGTCTGGGCGCACCTCGTCGCTGCGCCGTGTTTCAATCTCGTCGAACATGAAAAAGGCTCCGGCCTTCCATGTGGGAAGGGCCGGAGCCTGATGCAAGTATGTCCGCGTGAGCGGGGCGTTACGCGAACTGACTTGCCGCCGTCATTCCTCCGGATGTGCCGTCAGCAGGGGATCCGAAGCTGTGGTTTTCGTGTCAGCGCATGGCGGAAAGGTTTGCCCGGAACTCCCAGGGCGTCACCTTGCCGTCCTTGTCGGTGTCGGCCTCGGCAAGCTTTGCCTTGGCATCGGCGAAGAATTCGGTCTTGCTCAGGTTTCCGTTCTTGTCGGCATCAAGGGCGGCAAACTTGTCCTTGCGGACCTTGAGCACGGCATCTGCCTCGTCCTTGCCGAGCCAGCGCATCCAGAAGCCGCCATGCCGTCCGGGACCCCGGCGCTCGACGAACTCCGCCTCGCTCAGGCTGCCGTCACGGTCACGGTCCATGCGCATGAAGGCGAAATCGGCAAGGGCAGCGGCTTCGTCGTCACCGATCACACCATCGCCATTGGCATCGATGATCCGCATCATGCGGCCACCATGCTTGCCGTCGCGGCGGCCTTCGCCGTCGAACCGGTCACGGTCGTTGCCTCCGCCCCGGCCCCAATCGGCACGTTCGCCACGGTGATGACGCCAGCCGTGTTCACGCCCGCCCATGCGGCCCCAGCCATCGCTCGGGCCATCGCCTGGGCCCATGTCATCGCCGGGTGCTATGCCGCAGTCATCCGGGCCGTCATCGCCGGCATCGGGACCACAGTCCGGTCCTGCCATCTGCGGCTGGCCGGCAGGCGGTGGCGGAGGGTTGCCCGGGACGTTCTGGGCGTTTTGGGCGTTGGGTGTGGTCTGGCTGTTCTGCGTGTCCTGGGTGCTTTGCGCACCTGCAAGACCGACGATGCTGCCCAGCGTCAGGGTTGAAGCAAGGACAATTGGTAAGAGTTTCGACATTTCTGCTCCTCGGGAACTGTTGATGCTCCTAAGACGCAAGGTCCGGGGAGTTTCCGTCGCAGCGTGTCGGCGATGTAATGTTGAGGGCCAAAATGTGACAGGCTCACATTGTGAGCAGCTCCGCCGCCGTTGCCTTCATGATGGGCTCAAGGCTTTTGGCGGGAGGCGCTTCCATCAGGGCCCAGTGATGGAATGTAGCGAGACATGGCAGATTCACCGCGCGCTGTCAAGGATT
>CAZUKI010000212.1:3025-5073 GCA_964620785.1 uncultured Aestuariivirga sp. | reverse complement strand
TCAACGCTTCCGAGGCGGGCCTGTGACGCGTCAGGACTTCATGCAGCACTTCAACTGCTGCCGCTATGCGGCCTGCAAGACGCATGATTTATCCGGCCACGAAGAAGCACCAGGCGAACCACAGCCACAGCGCCAGCACGGCAAGAAAGGATGCCGCGAAGAAGGTCATGCGACGGGTGATGCGGTTCTGCCCGGTGTGTTCGATGGCGTGCAGCAGGCGCGCCGCGAGAAAGGCCCACATGAGGCCAGCCGCCACCCGGTCGGCCATGCCGGTTGCGAGGATCACGGCCACGCCACCATAGGCCAGCATCGGCACCTGAAACTGGTTGTCGAAATTGTTGCCGAACTGGCGCACGGAATCGGGCCAGGCTGCGCTGTCGAGGACAATGTCGCGGACCTTGGTGCGCCCGCCCCTGACGGCAGCGTAGCGGCTGCGCAGGGTCAGCACCCCGATGGCAAAGGTCAGAAGCACATGCAGGACGAGCGGCAGCACCAGGGCTTGCGCTGCACTCATGCTAGTTGGTCCTTTGGTAGTTCGGCGCCTCGCGTGTCACCATCACGTCATGGGCATGGCTTTCGCGTAGCCCGGCATTGGTGATGCGGACGAACTGGGCCTTCTGCTGAAGCTCGGTGATGGTTGCGGCACCGACATAACCCATTGCGGCGCGCAGGCCGCCGACCAACTGGTGCAGCACCGCGGCAACCGGACCCTTATAGGGGACCTGGCCCTCGATGCCTTCCGGCACCAGCTTCAGCGAGTTGCCGACATCCTGCTGAAAATAGCGGTCAGCCGAACCGCGCGCCATGGCGCCGATCGAGCCCATGCCGCGATAGGACTTGTAGGAGCGGCCATCATAGAGAAAGACCTCTCCTGGGCTTTCATCGCTTCCGGCGAGAAGCGAGCCGATCATCACCACGCCAGCGCCCGCGGCAATGGCCTTGGCGAGATCGCCCGACAGCTTGATGCCGCCATCGGCGATCACCGGCACGCCCTGCTTCAGGCCCTCCTCGGCACTTTCAAGCACGGCGGAGAACTGCGGCACGCCAACGCCCGCGACGACGCGCGTGGTGCAGATGGAGCCTGGGCCAATTCCGATCTTCACGGCATCGGCACCAGCACCGATCAGCGCCTTGACGCCTTCGGCAGTCGCAACGTTGCCGCCGATGATCTGCACCTTGTTGGAAAGCTTCTTCACCGCCGTCACCTGCCGTAGCACATTGGCGGAATGGCCGTGAGCGGTATCGACGATCAGCACGTCGACGCCAGCGTCGATCAGGCGCTCGGCACGGTCCAGCCCGGCATCACCAATGCCGGTTGCGGCGGCGACCAGAAGCCGTTCGCGCTCGTCCTTGGCCGCGAAGGGATGGTCGGCCTGCTTTTCCATGTCGTTGACGGTGATGAGACCAACGCACCTTCCTTCTTCGTCGACAACGAGCAGCTTCTCGATCCTGTGCTTGTGCAGGAGGCGCTGGGCCTCGCCGCGGTCTACGCCTTCACGCACCGTCACCAGGTTGCGGGTCATCAGGTCGGCGACCTTGGCATTCATGTCGGTGGCAAAGCGCACGTCGCGGTTGGTGATGATGCCTTCGAGCTTGCCCTTGGCGTCCACCACCGGAATGCCGGAAATCTTGCGGGCCTGCTTCACGGCCATCAGTTCGCCCAGCGTTGCATCGGGCGAAATGGTGATGGGGTTCACCACCATGCCGCTCTCGTAGCGCTTGACGCGGGCCACATGCTCGGCCTGGGTGGCGGGGTCGAGGTTCTTGTGGATGACGCCGAGGCCACCGGCCTGGGCCATGGCGATGGCCATCGGCGCTTCCGTCACCGTGTCCATGGCGGCCGACATGATGGGGATCGACAGTTCGATCTGGCGGGTTAGCCGTGTCCTGGTTGAAACCTCGGTCGGCAGCACGCTTGATGCGCCGGGCTTCATCAGCACATCATCAAAGGCCAGATATTCGGGGAAAGGACTTGCCATCGGTCAACCTTGCATGTTCAGGGGCGGGATTCGCCGGGTTGACGGCTGCCCTTAACAAGGCTGCGCCAC
>CAZUKI010000212.1:1817-2925 GCA_964620785.1 uncultured Aestuariivirga sp. | reverse complement strand
TGGTCGGTCTGGCGGTGGCCCGTTGCATGGGCGGCCATGTCGGAGATCACGCAATCGGCCTTCCTGCCGTCCATGGCGTCGATCAGCAGTTGCGGGGCGTCGTCGTCGTAGAAGTCCTTCTTGAACACGGTGACACCCGGCAGTTCATCCATGCCGTGCATGTCGATGGCGATGACCTTGCCCTTGCCGTCAAGCGACTTGACGCGGGCCGCCGCAACCTGGCTCCAGCCACCGGGGGCAGCGCCGAGGTCGATCACCACGCCGCCGGGTTTGAGGAAGTGATACTTGTCGTCGATCTCCGAGAGCTTGAAGGCGGCGCGGCTGCGATAGCCGAGCTTGCGCGCCTCATGCACGTAAGGGTCATTGAGCTGGCGCTCGAGCCAGTTCTTCTGCGAGACGGTGCGGCCCTTGCCGGTCTTGACCCGGACCTTGAGCCTGCCCCCGCCCAGCTTGTCGCGATCACCTGGTCTGGCCACGGGTCCTCCTCACTTGCGCCTCTGCGGATGGCCTTCGGCGCGCATCAGGCTGGCGAGGATGCCCTCGCGCAACCCGCGGTCAGCCACCCGGATGCGCTTGTCGGGAAAAGCGCTGCGGATTTCTTCCATGATGGCGCAACCCGCCAGCACGAGGTCAGCACGTTCCTTGCCGATGCAGCCGTTCTGGCTGCGCTGCTCATAGCCCATGGCGAGAAGGCGGCCCACCACCTGCTCCGCCTCGGCATTTTCAAGCCAGGTGCCGTCCACGGCGGAACGGTCGTAATGGCGCAACCCAAGGTGGACACCGGCAATGGTGGTCACCGTGCCGGAGGTGCCGAGCAGATGGTCGGGCCCGCCGCCGTTGAAGCCCTGCAATTCGGTGAGGAAGGGCTGCAGCAGCCCGGCCACATCGCTACGCATGGCAGAGAACTGATCTTCGCTCACATCGCGGCCGCCACCGTGGCGCTCGGAGAGCGTGACGACGCCGGCCTTCAGCGAGGTCCAGGCCCTGACATTCGAACTCTTTTCGCCGCGCTCCACCCACATAACTTCGGTGGAGCCACCGCCGATATCGAAGACCAGCGCCGAATTGGCCTCGACGGCAATCAACGGTTCAGCACCCGCCGCCGCCA
>CAZUKI010000212.1:0-1717 GCA_964620785.1 uncultured Aestuariivirga sp. | reverse complement strand
CAGAAGCCGGCAATTGTTCGTGCCAAGGTCAAGGGCACCATAGACCGGGGCTTCGGTCATGGCGGCTGCGGGCTTTCGTGATGGCCCCGGACCGCGCGGCCCGGAGCGCCTAGCGCCCTTGCCCGCCCGCCCAAGACCCCCGATGGCTGTGCCATCCGGCTCGGCGTCCACGTCAGATCCTTTCACGGCAGGTGGCGCTCAACGGGGGTTTCCCCCGGTTCACCGGACCTGCCTCAAACATTGCGTTGGCACCAGTCTAGGGCAAGTCCCGGCAAAGCGGAAGCCCGGCGCAATTCCAGTTAAGTGGTTATAAACCGGGCGCAAACCCCACCAATTTCATTAACTGGGAATTGAGACCTTGAACGTTAGGGTTTCGCAACGGTTTGGGGCACATGCGTAGTTACGGCAGAACCTGGTTTCGAGAAGGCAGTCTGATCGCCGAATTCGGCGACAACTTCGGCACGGCTCAGCGCCAGCAGAAGCAGGCAAAAGCACTGCATGCGGCCATGGTCGATGCCGAGCTTGCGTCCAAGGCCAAGTCTGAATTCATCGCCAACATGAGCCATGAGCTGCGCACGCCGCTCAATGCCATCATCGGCTTCTCGGACATGCTGGCCACCAATACGGTTTCAGGGCCAGAGAAAGTCCTGCAATATTCCAACTACATCAAGACCGCGGCGGAGCATCTGCTTGCCCTGATCAATGGCATTCTTGACGTTTCCAAGATCCAGGCCGGCAAGCTCCAGGTCGATCCCGAGGCCGTCAATCTCGCGCAGCTTCTCGAGTCCACCATTTTAATCTCGGCCGCCAAGGCCAAGGAAAAGAACATCACTGTCGAATGCCAGGTGGCCGACAAGATGCCGCTTCTCCACGCTGACCCGCTGCGCCTCAAGCAGATCATCATCAACCTTCTGTCCAATGCGGTGAAGTTCACGCCGGATTGGGGCCGCGTCCGGCTTGATGCCGCCGTCCAGGTAGAAGGCTTTGCAACAATCAGCGTCAGCGATACCGGTCCCGGCATGGATGCCTCCGAAATCGAGACAGCCCTCAGCCCCTTCGGCCAGGTCGATGCCGGTTTCGACAAGCGCCACGAAGGCACCGGGCTCGGCCTTCCCATCGCTTTTGCCCTCGCCAGGCTTCATGGCGGCGAACTTCGCATCCAGTCAGCCAAGGGTGCGGGCACTCGTGTCACCATCTTCATTCCACTTGCCACAAGTCAGCTGGCCGCAACTGCCGTGACGTCCCCAGGAGTTCACTGAACCATGCAACCGAACACCCAGGCCATCGCCCCTGTGCAGCAGCCCGTTGCTCTCCAGTCCAGCATGGAAGCGGACCGCATCGGCCGCATCGTGGCGGTCACGGGTGGCCATGCGGTCATTCTTCTCGATTCCAATGAAGGGGTGTTTGCCGACAACAACAAGGGTCCGGAAATCGGCACCCTGCTCAAGTCCGACGGGCCCTATGCCATCACGCTGGCGCTCGTCTCGGCACTCAGCGCGCCGATGCCGTCGCAATCCGGCCAGGAAAAGGAAATGCGCATCGTTGAGGTCGAGTTCATGGGCGAATTGCCCAAGGGCAAGGGCGGCGTGGCCCGCACTTTCCGGCGCGGCGTTTCCAACTATCCATCGCTCGGCGACAGCGTCTATCGCGCCAGCCGCAATGAACTGGCGCTGGCCTATGCCTGTGACACCAACACGGCCGTCAAGGTCGGCCACAT
>CAZUKI010000211.1:0-5148 GCA_964620785.1 uncultured Aestuariivirga sp. | reverse complement strand
AGGATGAGGACGAGGCCGCGGCTACTCACGGGCCATCTTCCCTTCGGGGAGCACGAGGCCGAGGCTGTCATCGTAGTGGGCCAAGGCTTTCTCACCCTGGTCCGGCACCTTGGTGCCGCCGTGGCGGCCAACGCTCAGGGTGATGTCCTTCTTGCCGGCACCTGCGAGGAACACATGGGTCATGTTGCCTTCAAAAGCGACGTTCTTGACCGGTGCTTCGAAGGTGCTGCTGGCCTCGCCCTTGCCGAGCTTGATCGACTCCGGCCGCACAAAGAGAATGGCCTTGTCGCCGCTCTTGAGCTTCTTCGGGTTTCTTCCCTTCAGCTTGCCAAAGGCCGTTTCAATCACCGCTTCTTCGCCAGCCACTTTCACGACGCGGCCGCTGAACGGATTGTTCTCGCCCACGAAGGAGGCGACGAATGGTGTCTCCGGCGCGTCATAGACGGTCTTGCCGTCCGCAACCTGTTCAATGACGCCGTCGCTCATCACCGCGATGCGGTCCGACATGGTGAGCGCTTCACCCTGGTCATGGGTGATGTAGATGAAGGTGATGCCAACGCGCTGCTGGATGGCGCGCAACTCGTTGCGCATGTGCTGGCGCAGCTTGAGATCGAGCGCCGAGAGCGGCTCATCGAGGAGCAGCACCTTCGGTTCGACGGCAAGCGCCCGGGCGATCGCCACGCGCTGCTTCTGGCCGCCTGAAAGTTCGCTCACCAGCTTGTCGCCCTGTCCGGGAAGCGCGATGAGGTCGAGAAGTTCACCTGCCTTCTTGCGCCGCGCCGCCTTGTCGACGCCGCGCACCCTGAGGCCATAGGCAATGTTGTCGGCAACGGTCATCAGCGGGAAGAGCGCCAGGTTCTGGAAGATCAGTGCTGTCGGCCGCTTGTTGGGGCCAATGCCGGCCATGTCGCTGCCACCGATCCTGACCCTGCCGGAGGATGGCTCAAGAAAACCGGAGACGGTGCGCAGGATGGTGGTCTTGCCGCAGCCCGACGGCCCGAGGAACGAAAAGAATTCGCCGCCCTTGATGGCGAGATTGGCATTGTTGACGGCCGTGAAATTCCCGAACCGGACCGTCACGCCATCCAGATCCACACCTGCGCTCATCGCCTGTTTGCCCCTAAATCCCCTGATGCCACTGACTGCAACAGCCTCGCCCACCGGCGCTTCTGCAGTCGCGGACTTTCCACTGATTGCTTGCGAAGATCAAGTCGGAACAAGACTTCACCATCTGTTGTGGACGCTCAAAAATGGGGCAGCCCCGGAGATTTCCTCCGGGGCCACCGTTGTTGCTTGCAGTTGGCCTCAAGCGGCCTTGTAGCGATCCGAATACTGCGTGCGCAGTTCTGCGAACCATGATGGCTCTGGAGGGCGGTGCCACAGGTTCTTCAGGGCGTCTCCAGGGAAGGCTTCGTTGAAGTTCTTCTTGGCCTGGTCGGACAGCAGCGCATCAGCGCCCGTCACCACCGGATTGTAGCCCGAGCCTTCGGCCACCGCGGCAGATGCCGCCGGTGTCTGGAGGTATTCGACGAAGGCGTAGACCTGGTCGATGTTCTTCGCAGCCTTGAGCAGCGAGATGCCGTCAAGCCATGCAACAGCACCTTCCTTCGGGGCCTGGTAGCCCACGGGCTTGCCTTCCTTCTTGAGCGACAGGGCCGGGCCATCCCAGGTCTGGCCGATCCACACGTCGTTCTCCATCAGGCCCGACTTGGTGTTGTCGGCCGAATCCCAGAACTGCTTGATCCACGGCTTGTGCTCGATGGCGAAGGCCACCAGCTGGTCGTAGATCTTCTTCATGTCGTCTTCCGACTTGAAGGCGTCCAGCATGCGGTTGGACGGCAGCTTGCCCGTGCCATCCATCCACAGGCCGATGCCGAGCAGCAGCGAGTGCGGACGGCCCTGAACGTGGCCCTTCACGCCATCTTCCCACAGCGAACCGTAGGAGAGCTGGGCGAGATCACCCTTGTAGAGGTCGGTGCGGAAGGAAATGGCTTCCGAGCCCCAGCAATGCGGCAGGTGGTAGAGGCCGCCGTCTTCCCATGTCCACACCGAGGTCGAGCCTTCGAGCATGGCCGGAATGAGGTTGCCGGAATTCTTGACCTTGTTCATGTCCCAGGGCTGCAGGACGGCGAGGTCCTTGAACTGGGGGGCGCGGTCACGGGTCGGCTGGCAGATGTCGAAGCCCTCGCCGCTGGTGGCCTGGAGCTTGTTGATCTGCTCCTCGTTCTGGGAGAATGGCGTCTGGTTGACCTTGATGCCCGTTGCCTTTTCGAAGTTCGGGATCACCGGATCCGGAAATTCGTCAGACCACATCAAGAGATTGACTTCGCCCGAAGACGACAGCGCGTCTTTCGAAACGATCGGAGCAGCAAAGCCGACGGCGCCTGCAGCAACCGCGGACTTCATGAGTGTACGGCGGGAAAGGCTTGCCGCTCTCAAAAGCTCCAGAGTGGACTTCTGTTTGATCATTCCAATCTACTCCATGGAGGGAGGGCACAATGCCCGTCCCGGAACTCTCTAGCGACCGGATTCAAACCGGCTTCTGGCAGAGTTATGGATCGAGTATGGCGCCGATATGTCAGGTGGGCAATGGGCAGTTTCACGATCAGGCCGCTGGTCCAAGTCACAAGTTGGCACTGGCGCCTACTGTCTGCGCTGACGAGTGCCCTCATCAGGGCGTGCTGACCCCTGCCTGCCGCGGAAACGGGCATTGGCTGGACAGGGTGGGCAGGACTTGTGCTGCAATGCGCCTCACACTTATGGTGCCGGTGCCGGCCAGGCAGGGGCAATTATATGACAAATGTTCGCAAGACCGCAGCGGTTGCCCGCCGGGAGCGCCGGGGTGGAAAGCTCCACGCCGCGATTGCCCGGACGATCGGCGAGCAGATCCTGGGTGGTGAACACCCGCCCGGCGCGCTCCTGCCCAATGAAGCCCAATGGGGCAGGGTCTTCGGCGCCAGCCGGACCGCCGTGCGCGAAGCCATCAAGAGCCTCACGGCCAAGGGCCTTGTCCAGTCGCGGCCCAAGGTGGGCTCACGGGTGGAACCCAAAAGCCGCTGGAACATGCTGGACCGTGACGTGCTGGCCTGGCACCGGGCGGCCGTTGACCGCAGGCATTTCCTGCGCTCGACCCAGGAGTTCCGGCGCCTCGTGGAGCCGGGCATAGCCGAGCTTGCCGCAAGAAAGCGGACCAGCGCCCAGGTTGACCAGCTCATCGCGGCGCTCGAGGCCATGCAGTCTGCCGCGACCCATGACGAGATCGTCGCCGCCGATGTCGCCTTCCACGAAACATTGCTCGCCGCCACCAACAACGACCTGCTGGTGCCCTTCAGCATCCTCTTTGATGAAACCCTGGCAACGCTCTTCGACTTCACCACCAGCCGCAACACCCGTTACCAGCAGGCACTGAAACTGCATGAGAACATCGTGCGGGCCGTCATCGCCGAAGACCCGGACGCAGCCCGCACCGCCATGCTCACCCTGATCAGCGACACCGACTCCCTGATCGAAAACCAGCACAGGCGGCAAAGGCACTAGGTGCCTGCGCGAAGGCCGCGCCTAGAGCTTGCGCAGGAAGACGCTTCTCACCCGGTGATCGGCACCCTTGCGCAGCACGAGGTCGGCACGCGGCCGCGTGGGCAGGATGTTTTCGCGCAGGTTGACGAGGTTGATCGAGGTCCAGATGCGCAACGCCGTTGCCCTGGCTTCCTCGTCGGTGAGCGATGAATAGCGATGGAAATAGGATCGCGGGTCCTTGAAGGCGCCATTGCGCAGCGACAGGAAGCGCTCGATGTACCAGGCGCGCAGGTCCTGTTCGTCGGCATCGATGAAGATCGAATAGTCGAAGAAGTCGGAGGTGTTGGGAATGCCGCGTCCGTCGCGTGGTGGCCGTCCGGTCTGCAGCACATTGATGCCTTCGACGATGAGGATGTCCGGCTGGTCGATGACCTGTGTCTTGTCCTCGAGCACGTCATAGCTGAGGTGGGAATAGAGCGGCGCCTCGACCTCGCGCACCCCGGCCTTGATGTCCGACATGAAGCGCAGGATGCGCTGCAGGTCATAGGATTCCGGAAAGCCCTTGCGGTTCATCAGGCCTTCGCGCTCCAGCACCTTGTTGGGCATGAGGAAGCCATCGGTGGTGACGAGGTTGACCTTGGGATGCGACGGCCAGCGTGACAGGAGCCGGCGCAGGATGCGGGCCGTCGTGCTCTTGCCCACCGCAACGCTTCCGGCAACGCCGATGACATAGGGGACCTTGAGGTCCTTGCGGTGCAGGAAGACATTCGAGGCGTGAAAGAGCTTCTGCGACGCCTGGACATAGAGGTTGAGAAGCCGCGACAGCGGCAGATAAATCACCTCGACTTCGGCAAGGTCGATCCGGTCATTGAGCGAGCGCAGCTCATCGAGGTCCGCTTCCGTCAGCGTCATGGGCGTGTCGGCACGCAGTGCTGCCCATTCATCGCGTGACAGGCGCTGGAAGGGGGAGACTTCGCGCGCGAAATCTTCGCCGAGGTCAATCATTCTTGCGCGCCGCCTTCTCTGCCAGACCACCAACGCCTTCGCGGCGCTTGAGTTCCGCCATCACGTCAGCCGGGGCAACGCCGGTGGCCTGCAGCAGCACCAGCAGGTGATAGAGCACGTCGGCCGCCTCGCTGGTGGTGTGCTGGGCCTTCCCCGAAACCGCGGCGAGGGCCAGTTCCACGGCTTCCTCGCCAAATTTCTTGGCGCATTTTTCAACGCCCTGGCTGAGAAGCTTTGCGGTGTAGGAGGTTTCAGGCGAAGTACCTGCCTTGGCGGCAATTTGGGCTGCGAGCCTTTCAAGCTGGTCAAACTGCGCCATCTCTAGCTCATCCTCATTGCAAGCCCGGCTTCGGCCATCGCCGCCTTGGCCTGGCTGATCGTAAAGGTTCCGAAGTGGAAAATCGATGCAGCGAGCACCGCCGTGGCATGGCCGTCCCTGATGCCCTCGACGAGGTGCCCCAAAGTTCCGACACCGCCCGAGGCAATGACAGGAATGGAGACTGCATCGGCAATGGCCCGGGTGAGGGGAATGTTGAAGCCCTTGCCGGTTCCATCGCGATCCATGGAGGTGAGCAGGATTTCACCGGCGCCCAGGGCTGCCACGTCGCGGGCAAACTGCACGGCATC
>CAZUKI010000210.1:0-5191 GCA_964620785.1 uncultured Aestuariivirga sp. | reverse complement strand
GGGTTACGTCCTTGGCGTTCTTGTACTCTTCGTAGATGGACAGGAAGCGGGCGGCCTCACCCTTGGCCTGGGCGATGGCGGATGCCTTGTAGCCTTCGGATTCCTCGATCAGGCGGGCAGCTTCGCCGTCAGCCTGCTGGGTCTTCTGGTTGCGGTATTGCTGGGCCTCGTTTTCCATCTGGATACGATTTTGGCCGGCGCGCACCACGTCGGCGAAGGCATCAGCGACTTCAGCGGGAGGCTGCACGTTGCCAAGGTTGACAGCGGTGATGCGCACGCCCGCCTTGTAGTGGTCAAGCAGGCCCTGGGTGATTTCCATGACCTTTGCTGCAACGGCATCCTTGCCGGTGGTCAGGATGGACTGGGCTGAATTCTGCGCCGCCACCTCACGCATGGCGCTTTGCGCCAGCGCCCGGATGGTGCGCTCCTGGTCAGCAACGTTGAAAAGGAAATCCTCAGGATCGGAAATGCGCCATTGCAGCGTGAACGGCACAGCGATGATGTTCTTGTCGGAGGTCAGCATCTGGCCTTCGTTTTCTTCGGTGCCGATGTTGATCTGGCGCACGGTGCCGACACGCGGTTTCTCGATGCGCTCGATGGGCCAGATTGCGAACTGCAGGCCGGGATCGACGGTGCGGGCATAGGCACCAAGACGCAACACCACGCCCTTTTCGTCGGGCTGCACCTGATAGACAGAATTGTAGGCCACGAAGAGCACGGCGAGCGCCAGGGGCAAGGCCCAGGAGAAGCGTCCGCCGCCGCCACCGGGAATGGCATTCTTGAAGCTGTCGCGGCCGCGTTTCAGGAGTTCATCGAGATCCGGTGGCATGTTTCCGCCGCCACCACCGCGGTTTCCACCCCAGTTATTCTGGTTGCGCTGGTTCCTTGGACCCTGGCCCCACGGTCCCTGCCCGTTGCCGTCATTGTCGTCCCTGTTCCAAGGCATGCGCGATTCACTCCCGAGTTTCCGGCCATATAGGTAGCGCAGGGCCGGAAGTCCATCTTTGCGGCAAATCCTAACGGTTTGTAATGTTCTGCGCGAGGCCTGATTTGCCCGGCTTTACCGCTGCTTGCGTTGCAGGATTCGCAGGGTGAAGGCTGCGCTGTCGGAGGGCCCTGCCTCCACTCTTTCAGATGAAACGGTCATCCATTCTCCAGATGCCAGAGGCGGCGCGGGCGTATCGCCTTCCACGTCCGCATCCAGCTCGGTGAGGTAGATGCGGCTGACGTCATCAAGGAACAGCGCGAATATCTCAGCCCCACCAATCACGCAGACTTCGGGAACATCGCCAGCGGCGTTCAATGCTGCCTCCCGGCCAGCCACGACGGTCGCGCCGTTGGCCATAAAATCAAGCTGCCGCGTCAGCACGATGTTGAGACGGCCGGGCAGTGGTTTCCGCGGCAGGCTGTCCCAGGTCTTGCGGCCCATGATCACCGGCTTGCCAAGGGTGATCGCCTTGAAGCGCTTGAGATCGGACGGGATGTGCCACGGCAGGACGCCATTGTCACCGATGACGCCGTTGCGCGACTGCGCATAGACGAAAGAGACAATGGTCATTGCGCCAATGCCCGCAGGGCCTCGCCTTCAAGGCGGCACAGCTTGATAGCGGCTTCGATGTCGGCGCCCAGCCTTCTGTAAAAGCGTTCGCCCTTCTCATTCCAGTCCATCAGCACCCAATAGACGCTTGGATAGCCGCGTGCCACTGCCAGCGCGGCGGTGGCCCGCATCAGCGCCAGACCAACACCCTTTCCACGATGCTCTTCCAGCACGGCAATGTCTTCGAGATACATGATCTCCGCGCCGCGGTTGGTGGAGAATGAGCGATGCCAGACCACGCTGCCCACCGCTTCGCCGCCCCGTTCGGCAATCAAGGCGCCGATCACCGGATCCTGCCTGAACAAGGCCTGCTCGAAAGAATGTGCGGTTGCCGTTACCGTGTGGGCAACACCATGGCTCTGCGCCAGCGCAACGGTCGTGCGCATGAGAATTGGGCCATCGCCTGGCCGCGCTTCACGCACTCTGATCATTGTGCGCCGGGCACGGCCTGGTTGCCGAAGATGGCAAGGCTGCTCACACTGTTCCAGATGCAGTGGCAGACAATCGTCACCCAAAGGCTGCCGAAGCGCAGGAGCAGGACACCGAGCAGGATGCCCATCAGGAAGATGATCGCGACGAACATCCAGGGGGCCGTCATATGGACCATCGCCCACGCGGCAGAGGTCAGCAGCACAGCACCCCAACGGCCAACACGCGAAGCAGCGAGCGCGGCAAAAACGGGGCCGCGGAACACCAGTTCCTCGGCCAGGGGCATGGCAATCATCACGCCTGGCAAGGCCAGCGCAAAGAGCAAGGGCTCGCTCGCCATGTCGGCAAGCACCTTTTCCACCAGCCCCGCCTTGGATTGGTCCTCATCGATGCCGCCGGATTTTGGCATGTAGTCCTGCGGATCAAGTCCGAGCAGCGCAAAAAGGGCAAAATACAAGACGTACACGGCAATGACGAAACCGACGATCACCATGACCCAGCCCAACAGGCCGAGCTTCGGCAGGTGCAGCGGCATGCCGCGGTTTTCGGGCAGGTAGAATGTCCGGGCCATCCACCAGGCAGCGAGCGCCGTCAGCAATCCGGTCGGCAGCATTCCGACAATCGTGGCCTTGGCAAAATCATTCTGGATGGTCGCTGCATCGGCAAGTGCATCGGCACCGGAGCCGCTCAGCAGGGAGTAAACGGCAAAGCCACCGGCAATCTGCAGCAGCGCCATCAGGACAATGAGGGCGACCAGCGAGACGAGCGCCACAATCAGGTTGGGCCTTGACGAGATATCGTAGAGCCAACCGCTGCGGGCCTTTGCGAAATCGGGACCGAACAAAGCCATCTCAGACAGCCACCGGCGCTGAGATTGCCGGGTCAGGATGATAGTTTTCGATCACGATATCCTCGAAGCGGAAATCCTCCAGCGTTGCCACATCGCGGGCAATGACGAGCCTCGGCAAAGGTTTTGGCGTCCGTGAAAGTTGCAAGTCGGCCTGTTCCAAATGGTTCTTGTAGAGATGGGCATCTCCCAGCGTGTGGATGAAATCGCCGGGAGCCAATTTTGTCACCTTGGCGATCATGTGGGTGAGCAGCGCGTAGGAAGCGATGTTGAAGGGAACGCCCAGGAAGATGTCGGCTGAACGCTGATAGAGTTGACAGGACAGCTTGCCGTCCGCGACATAGAATTGGAACATGACATGGCACGGCGGCAGGGCCATCCTGTCCACGTCCGCGGGGTTCCAGGCCGTGACCATGAGACGCCGCGAATCCGGCTTCGACCTGATCATCTCTACGACCTGCTGAAGCTGGTCGATGGTGCCGCCGTCGCGGGCCGGCCAGGAACGCCATTGCGCACCATAGACGGGGCCAAGGTCGCCATTCCCGTCGGCCCACTCGTCCCAGATCGTGACCTTGTTGTCGTGCAGATATTTGATGTTGGTTTCACCGCGGATGAACCAGAGCAATTCATGGATGATCGAGCGCAGATGCAGCTTCTTGGTGGTGAGCAGTGGAAAACCCTGCGCAAGATCAAAGCGCATCTGATAGCCGAAAACAGAGAGCGTACCGGTTCCCGTGCGGTCGGTCTTCACGGCGCCGTTCTGGCGCACGTGGCGCATCAGGTCCAAGTATTGCTGCATGGCGGCACTCTAGTCTGATTCCAATGCAAAAGGCATGACATATGGCGCTGCGCTGCCCCTTCCGTTGGAAGCAGTGCCGTCAGCGCAGTTTTGACAGGGTTCCGGTTGCTTCGGCCAGCAGGTAATAGACCGTGGTGCGCAGCTTCGAGTTCTCGGCTGCCATCTTCTGGTGAACCACCTCGAGGCCGGCCCGCGTCTTGGCTTCATCGATGCCAAGTTTCTTTGCCGCAAAACCATTGACGACACGCATGACCTCGGCGTCGTCCGTCAGTGACACAAACTGGGAGTCCTGACCCTTAAGCGCGATGCCGCAAAACCTGATGATGGACTGCAGTGCCTCGTCGCTTGCGCTCGAGGCATATTTGGCCAGATTCTCCTTGTAGTCGGTCCTGATCATCGTGGTGCTTCCTCATCTTTGGCGCCTGCGTTTTACTACCACAGGCTGCAAGTTGTGTAACACCGCAGGTGCCTGAAAGGCAATTGCCCGCTGCCATCCCATTTGCCCGCGAATCGCTGCGGGTGCGGGTCTTTCAATTCCCGCTCCCCTGCACTATGTTGTTCTGGCCACTCCGCAAGGATGGCTATGGCGATAAACGGCCTGCGCAATAAACCCTTAGGACCCGGGGGCAGTACCCGGCGCCTCCACCATTCCTCCCACGATGCGGGAGAGCCACGGGGGCGAAATAGGATCGACTGGGGCGTAAAGGTGGGTTTTTTGCTCGTGATAGTTCCGACGTTATCGGGCTAATTTATAGTTGCAAATGACAACTATGCTCCGGTTGCTGTCGCTGCGTAACGCAGTGCCAAATACCGAACTCAAGTCCTGAGGCTTAGCAGTTTCAGGCGGGGTCCGCCGGCACCTGGCAACAGAAGCCGGCACTTTTCCAAGGGTTTCGTAGTTCACTTTTAAATGCGGGCAATTGCTGATAAGCCGCAGCCCATGCGATTTGGCAGGTTGCGGAGTAAGGGCCAGGCCTGCCGTTTTGATTCCAACCGAGGACTCTGATGGCCGAAGACTTGATGCGGTATGACCAGCTGGCGCAAAATGCGCTGCGTGGTGTCGTCCGCGATGCGCTGCGCAAGGTCCAGAAGACCGGCCTTCCCGGAGAGCATCACTTCTATATTGCGTTCAACACGCGCGCGCCGGGCGTGATCCTGAGTGAGCGGATCGCAGCACGCTATCCCCGCGAAATGACGGTTGTGCTGCAGCACCAGTTCTGGAACCTCGTTGTCACTGAAGAGTTGTTCGAGGTTGAGCTTTCCTTCGACAATATCCCGGAGAAGTTGATTGTGCCTTTCAGTGCTGTCAAAGGTTTCCTTGATCCTTCGGTGCAATTCGGCCTGCAGTTCGAAGTGGCACCCGACACCCAGAAGGACGGAGCGCCGATAGCAACAGCCCAGATCAAGTCCATTGCCGAAGCCGAGAGCAGTTCAGCTGACGCAAGCAAGGACGTGCCGCCTGCCGGTGGCGAAGAAGCAAAAGTGGTTTCGCTCGATGCTTTCCGCAAGAAATAGCACC
>CAZUKI010000209.1:3211-5242 GCA_964620785.1 uncultured Aestuariivirga sp. | reverse complement strand
GCCGCCCGCTTCCTGTCCATCTACGAAGAGTACAAGAACGCCAAGGACGTAACCCGCCAGCGCCTGTTCCTGGAAACCATGGAGCAGGTTCTTTCACAAACCAACAAGGTGGTGATCGAAAGCGGGCCGGGCGGCTCCGGTGTCGTTCCTTACCTGCCACTTCCTGCAATCCAGCGGCCGCAAGGCCAGGCCAACTAGGATCGGGGAGGACATCATGTCAGCACTTCGCAACACACTCGGCATCATCGCAGCGGTCGTTTTCGCCATTGCCTACATGAGCTATTTCGTCGTGGACGAGCGCGAAAAGGTTCTCGTCATGCGCTTCGGTGAAATCAGCCGCATCGTCGAGACGCCGGGCCTCTATTTCAAGGTTCCGATCGCCGAAACCGTCACTCGCATCGAGGACCGGATCGTCATCTGGGAGAACAACGACCGTCCGGTGCAGGACAGGGAAAGTCAGGTTTACATCGTCGATGCCATCACGCTGGCACGTATCGACAATGCCCGGCTCTTCCGTGAAACCCTGGCCGCCGATCTGGATCAGGCCGAGGCGCGCATTGGCGCCCTGATGGACGCAGCACTGCGCCAGACCTACGGCAAGCGTTCCTTTGACCAGGTGCTGTCGTCTGACCGTGCCACGATGATGAAGGAAATTCGCGACGAGGTTTACTCCGAAGCGAAACTGCTTGGCATCGAGATCGTGGACGTTCGAATTCGCCGGACAGACCTGTCTGGTGCAGTTCTTGCCGACACCCACAACCGCATGCGCTCCGAGCGTAACGCGCTGGCGACCAACATCCGTTCGACCGGTGAAGCCTTCCGCACGCGGGTGAACGCCGAAACTGATCGCATGTTCATTGAAAAGACCGCCGATGCGCGTCGCCGCGCCGAGGAAATCCGTGGCCAGGGCGATGCCGAGCGCAACCGCATCTTCGCAGCAGCCTTCGAACAGGATCCTGAGTTCTTCGCCTTCTATCGTTCCATGCAGGCCTATGGAAAAGCTCTGGCCAACAAGGACACGACTCTGGTGCTGAACCCGCAGTCGGAATTCTTCAAGTATTTCGGCACCCAGAAGGATGTGACGATGCCCGGCACCGCGCAGCCTGCACCCGCCCAGCAATGAGTGAAACGCTGGCAACGGCGTTTGGGCTGGTGTTGGTCATCGAGGGTCTCACTTATGCCTTGGTTCCGGGCCAGATGAAAAAGTTGATGGCCATGCTGCAGGAAGTCACAGCCGATCACTTGCGGTTGATTGGCACTGTGATGCTCGGCATTGGCGTATTCGTGATTTGGTTGGCGCAGAGTCCTGTGCCAGCCTGAAACCCACTTGGAGAAGCTCAGACCATGAAACGGCATAAAATGGCATCCCTGCTGGCAGGTTGTGCGGCGATGACGCTTGCAAGTTTTGTCAGCCCGCTGCACTTGCAACTGCTGCCGCAGGCGCAGGCCCAGGCTGTCACGAATTTGCCGAACGTGGCAGACCTCGCGGACAAGCTGCTTCCCGCTGTTGTCGAGATTTCCGTCGAGTCAAAGGCCCCTGACGGCCAGGCCATGCCGGACATGCCCCAGCTTCCCGACGACTCGCCCTTCAAGGATTTCTTTGACGATTTCTTCAAGCGTCGCCAGCAGGGCCAAGGCCAGGGGCAGGGCGGCGACAGCGCCCCATCGGATCGTACGGTCAACTCAATGGGATCCGGATTCATCATCGATTCAAACGGCATCATCGTCACCAACAACCACGTTGTCGAAGGCGCGGAATCCATTCAGGTTCACCTTCAGAACGGCACGCTCCTCAAGGCTGAACTTGTCGGCCGCGATCCCAAGACCGACATCGCCGTGCTGCGCGTCAAGTCCAGTGAGGCGTTGCCGACCGTTGCTTTCGGCGACAGCGACAAGCTGCGCATCGGTGAGTGGGTGATGGCCATCGGCAATCCTTTCGGCCTTGGAGGCTCCGTTTCGCTGGGCATCGTCTCGGCCAGAAACCGTGACATCAACGCCGGCCCCTATGACGATTTCATCCAGACCGACGCG
>CAZUKI010000209.1:1521-3201 GCA_964620785.1 uncultured Aestuariivirga sp. | reverse complement strand
AGGGCAATTCCGGCGGCCCGCTGTTCGGCCTCGACGGCAACGTGGTCGGCATCAACACGGCAATCTTCTCGCCGACCGGCGGTTCTGTCGGCATCGGCTTCTCGGTGCCGGCCAACACCGCCAAATCCGTTGTCGATCAGCTTATGAAGTACGGCGAGACACGTCGCGGCTGGCTCGGTGTGCGGGTGCAATCGCTGTCTGACGACCTTGCCGAGAGCATGGGCCTTGGCAAGGCGCGCGGCGCGCTGGTCGCCGATGTAACCGACGGCAGTCCGGGCAAGACTGCGGGAATTGAAGCTGGAGATGTCATCACCGAATTCAACGGCAAGCCGATCCGCGAGATGCGTGAACTGCCGCGTGCCGTTGCCGCGACTGAAATTGGTTCGTCCGTTGTCGTGAAGGCCATTCGCAAGGGCAAGGAAATGACCTTCACGGTGACCATCGGCAGGCTCGAGGATGGCGAGAAGGTCGCCATGGCCCAGGACACCAAGAAGCCGGCAGATGCACCTGCCGTTGTGACGATCCTCGGCATGACCCTGACTTCGCTGACCCCGGAACTGCGCGATCGCTACAAGGTTGACGAGAAGGTGAAGGGTGCTCTCATCACGGAGGTTGCGCAGGATGGCGCAGCCGCTGAGAAGGGTCTTGAGGTCGGTGATGTGGTTCTCGAGGCAGGCGGCAAGCCCGTTGACGGCGCCAGCGACGTTTCGGCGGCGGCTGACGCGGCCGAGAAGGCCGGCAAGACCTCGGTGCTGATCCTTGCAGCAAAGGGTGGCAAGTCTGGTGAAACCCGCTTCATCGCCCTCAAATTCAAGAAGTAGCGCCGCCGGCGGCATGTGAGTCATGCGGGGGACGCATCGCCGCTTCATTGTGCGATGCACAAATTCATGCTATGCGTACCTCAAGTTTGAGGAATCCGAGTGATGCCTAGACACCCACCAGTTGCTCCCCCGGCAGAGGACGCCATCCGCGCCCGTGCCTATCTGATCTGGGAAGAAGAGGGCCGCCCCGAAGGCCGCCATGAAATCCACTGGCAGCGCGCCTTGGAATGGTACGCTGGAAGCCAGGTGACACCCGCGAAATCCACCGCGCCAGCACAATTGGCCAAGTCCGCTGCGCCGGATGCCATTGCTCCTGACGCCGTTGCGCCGAAAGCCAAGCCTCTGAAGCTCAAGGCTGCTGCGAAGAAGAAATAGGCCCCCAAAAGGCCCGTGACCGGAACGATCCGGCCGCCACTTGGCGGCCGGATTTTTCATTTGCGCGGCGGCCCGCTGAGCTTGGCGGCCTCGGCAATGAAAGGTTCCTTGAGCACCTCTTTCCGGAAGATCACGTCATAGGCCTCGTCCTGGGCAACGCAGGCGCGCTTCCTGGCAGTGAAGATCGCGGCGCGTTTGGCATCCAGTTCCTCGCAACTTGCTGCCGTAAGCCCCATCGCCTCGGCGTCATAGGCCCTGAAGCACTCGCGCCAGAAATCGCGGTGGCCTTCCTCATGCTTGAGGAGATAGGCCTGGAAATTCTTCCAGCGCGCCAGGGTGGCCTTGGGCAGGCTCTCGGTCTTTACATGCTGCGGCAGGTGAAAGACGTAAGCTGCGGAAGTTGCAAAGGTTGTGTAGCGGCAGGCGCCACCCGCCGATTTGGTGCGCTTGTCCGTCTTGGTGGCAATCAGCGTGAAGGCGAAGG
>CAZUKI010000209.1:0-1421 GCA_964620785.1 uncultured Aestuariivirga sp. | reverse complement strand
CCCGCCGATTTGGTGCGCTTGTCCGTCTTGGTGGCAATCAGCGTGAAGGCGAAGGTGGCATTGGGGGCGATCTTGGGGGCTACCTTCAGAATGTTTGCATAGACCGTGCCGGCATTGCTGCCGGTGACCGGGTAATACATGATCGACGACTTCTCCTGCGGCCCGGCGGCACAGGCACTGGTGGCGACAAGCGGCGCAGCGATGAAGGCAATGGCACCAAGCACCAGTGCGGGCAGGGACGGTTTTTCGGTCATCTGGCGGGCCTAGAACTCAAGGCCCGTGCAAGTCAATGCGGCGCACTGCAGTCTTCGGTGCGAGCCACGCCCGGCGCCGCGAAAGTGCTGAAAAAGGCCGTGATTTTCAGGCTCTTCCACTTTTGCCATGGCTCTCCTATCTATGATGTTCAAGCCGACTGATTCACTCGAACTTCCGCCATCCGGGCGGCAGTGCCAATCTGGAGATCCTATGTCCACCTACAATTCGACTGTGCCGACCGGCGCCTTCTGGCCTTCCGTGATCCAGCAGGAGGCCCGTGGCGAGCGCGTCTATGACCTTCCTTCGCGGCTGCTGCGTGACCGCATCGTCTTCGTGACTGGCCAGGTGGAAGACACCATGGCTTCGTCGATCTGCATGCAGCTCCTGTTTCTTGAGGCCGAGAACCCCAAGAAAGAGATTTCAATGTACATCAATTCGCCGGGCGGTGTGGTGACCTCCGGTCTTTCGATCTACGACACCATGCAGTTCATCCGCTGCCCGGTCTCCACCATCGTCATGGGCCAGGCCGCCTCCATGGGCTCGCTTCTGGCGGTCGGCGGCGCCAAGGGCATGCGCTATGCGCTTCCCAACGCCAGCATCATGGTCCACCAGCCTTCGGGTGGTTTCCAGGGCCAGGTGACCGACATCATGATCCACGCCCGCAACGTGGAGCGCATCAAGAAGCGCCTCAACGAGATCTACGTCCAGCATACCGGGCGTTCCCTCAAGGAGGTCGAGGAGGCGCTCGAACGTGACAATTTCATGACCGCGGAAGAGGCTCTGAAGTTCGGCCACATCGACAAGATCATCGAGCATCGCCCGATGCCTGATGACGAGAAATAATCGCGACCCATTTCAATGGCTTACAGGTCATGATGGCGCGCTTACCACAGCCGCAAGGAAAGTTTAACGCAATCGGGCGCAAGCTGGATTTGAGTCGCAAGGCCTTGCTATAACTTGTCAGGGCACAGTGCGGTTCTGGTGCATATGTGCCTCAGTTGCGTGATGTAAGCGTTGCGTGATGAATGTCCGGGTGCCCGCTGGGGTGCCCCAATGAGGAAGAACACATGAGCAAGTCACCGTCTGGCGAGAGCAAGAACACCCTCTATTGCTCCTTCTGCGGCAAGAGCCAGCACGAAGTTCGCAAGCTGATCGCCGGCCCAACC
>CAZUKI010000208.1:0-5257 GCA_964620785.1 uncultured Aestuariivirga sp. | reverse complement strand
TCGCCTTCCTGCTTGAACCATTTGGCAATGGTTGCCTCGACAACGCTTTCGCCCAGCGCTGGCACCTTGATGTCTTTGCTCATGTGATGTTGCCTTCGAATAAGATGGGGTTCAGGCGAGGGCTTCGTCGATGAAGGCCTTCATCTCCTTGAGATGACGGCTCATGAGCCCGGTTGCAGTGGAAGCCGAAGCGGGGCGCCCGACGTAACGCGGACGCGTGTTCTTCGCCTTGATGAATTCGAGCACGCGCTCGATGCCGGGCTGCACGAAGCTCCAGGCTCCCATGTTCTGGGGCTCCTCCTGGCACCAGATCACTTCCGCCTTCTTGAAACGGGTGAGTTCCTGGGCAAGGGCCTTGTGCGGCCATGGGTAAAGCTGCTCGGCACGCAGGAGATAGATGTCGTCGATGCCGCGCTTCTCGCGTTCCTCGTAGAGGTCGTAATAGACCTTGCCGGAACAGAGGATGACGCGCCTGATCTTGTCGTCCTTCACCAGCCTGGGCTTGTCGCCTTGCTCATATTGGGCGTCATCCCAGAGGATGCGATGGAAGGTGGTGTCGGCGCCCATGTCGGCAAGTGTCGAGACGGCGCGCTTGTGGCGCAGCAGTGACTTGGGCGTGAAGATGATGAGCGGCTTGCGGAAATCGCGCTTCATCTGCCGCCGCAGCACATGGAAGTAATTGGCGGGCGTCGTGCAGTTGACGACCTGGAGGTTGTCTTCGGCGCAAAGCTGGAGATAGCGCTCGATGCGGGCCGAGGAATGTTCCGGCCCCTGGCCTTCGTAGCCGTGGGGCAGAAGCACCACCAACCCCGACATGCGCAGCCACTTGCGCTCGGCCGAGGACAGGAACTGGTCGAAGATCACCTGGGCGCCGTTTGCGAAATCACCGAACTGGGCTTCCCAGAGCACCAGGGCATTCGGTTCGGACAGCGAGTAGCCATATTCATAGCCGAGCACTGCTTCTTCCGAGAGCATCGAGTTGATGACCTCGATCTTGGTCTGCTGGTCCTTCCGCAGGTGGTTGAGCGGCGTGTAGCGCTTTTCGGTCACCTGGTCGACGAGCACCGCGTGGCGCTGCGAGAAGGTGCCGCGCTGCACGTCCTGGCCCGACAGCCTGATCCTGAGGCCTTCATCGAGCAGCGAGGCAAAGGCCAGGGCTTCGCCCATGGCCCAGTCAATGCCGGTGCCGTTCTCGATCATCTTGGCGCGGGCATCGAGCACGCGCTGCAGGGTCTTGTGGACGGTGAAGGTCTTGGGAATCCGGGTGAGCCTCGTTCCAAGCTCTTTCAGGCGGCTGATGTCGACGCCGGTATGGCCGCGGCGGGCATCATCCTGGGCCTGGGCGGTGGTGAGGCCGGCCCAGCGGCCATCCAGCCAGTCGGCCTTGTTGGCCTTGTAGCCCGAGGCCACGCTGAAAGCGTCTTCCAGCATCTTGCGGTAGTCGGCCTTCATGGCCGCGAATTCGCCTTCGCTGATCACACCTTCGCCGATCAGGCGCTGGCCATAGATTTCCACCACCCTGGGGTGGCTGGCGATCCGCTTGTACATCAGCGGCTGGGTGAAGGCCGGTTCGTCGGTCTCGTTGTGGCCGAAGCGCCGGTAGCAGAACATGTCAATGACCACCGGCTTCTTGAACTGCTGGCGGAACTCCGTGGCAATCTTGGCGGCAAAGACAACGGCTTCCGGGTCATCACCATTGGCATGGAAGATCGGCGCCTCGATCATCTTGGCGACGTCGGAGGGATAGGGCGAGGACCGCGACCAGATGGGCGAGGTGGTGAAACCGATCTGGTTGTTGACGATGAAATGGATCGAGCCGCCGTTGCGGTGGCCCTTGAGGCCGGAAAGGCCGAGGCATTCGGCAATCACGCCCTGCCCGGCGAAAGCAGCATCGCCGTGGATGAGCAGCGGCATGACGGTGGTGCGGGTCTTGTCGCCGCGCTGGTCCTGCTTGGCGCGGGCCTTGCCGAGCACCACGGGATCGACGATCTCGAGATGCGAGGGATTGGCGGTGAGCGAGAGATGGACAGTGTTGCCGTCGAAGGAGCGGTCGGAGGACGAACCCAGGTGATACTTCACGTCACCCGAGCCTTCGACTTCATCGGGTGTTGATGAGCCGCCCTGGAATTCATGGAAGATCGCCGAGAAGGGCTTGCCCATGACATTGGCAAGCACGTTGAGGCGGCCACGGTGGGCCATGCCGACGATGATTTCGGCAACGCCGAGGTTGCCGCCGCGCTTGATGATCTGTTCGAGCGCCGGGATCATGCTTTCGCCGCCGTCGAGGCCGAAGCGCTTGGTGCCGGTGTATTTGACGTTGAGGAACTGTTCGAAATCCTCGCCGGCAATGAGCTTGGCGAGGATCGCCTTCTTGCCTTCCGGCGTGAAGCGGATTTCCTTGCCCTGGCCCTCGATCCTTTGCTGGATCCAGGCCTTCTGCTCTGGATCGGAGATGTGCATGAACTCGACGCCGAGGGTTCCGCAATAGGTGCGCTTCAGGATGTCGATGATCTGGCGGATGGTTGCCTTCTCGAGGCCCAGCACATTGTCGAGGAAGATGGGGCGGTCGAGGTCGGCGGCGGTGAAGCCATAGGACGCAGGATCAAGCTCCGGGTGGTTCACGGGTTCCTTGAGCTTCAGGGGATCAAGGTCGGCGGCAAGATGGCCGCGGATGCGATAGGCGCGGATCATCATGAGGGCGCGCACCGAATCCATGGTGGCCTTGCGCACCTCGGCAGCCGTCTGTCCGCTGCTGTCGGCGGCTGGCGCCGTGGCGGGGGCCGGTGCTGCAGGCCTCGGCGGCTTTACGCCCTTGGCTTCGAGCTTGGCGGCGATGGCCTTTTCGACTTCGGCCCAGTTGCCGTCGAGGGCCGCGGTCTGTTCGTCGGAGGGCCTGGGCGGCCAGTCGGCCCTAGCCCAGGAGGGGCCGTGGGGCTTGGCGCCGTCACCTGCCAGATTGTCAAAATAATGCCGCCAGTGGCTGTCCACGGCGGCCGGGTTTTCCAGATAGCGGTTGTAGAGGTCTTCAACAAACTTGGCGTTGCCGCCATAGAGGAATGAAGTCTCATCGAAGCTCGTGTTGAGCTCGGCCCTGTTCATCTTCGCCGTTCCTTCGGTTTTCCGGGATCTGGCACAAGCGCCAGCCTGCCGGTGGGCGCAATCGCCCGTCCTTGGTCTTCGGTAGTTGATATATGGGTCTGGGCACGCCGCCCTGCCAGAGGGTCTCAGGTCTATAGCGGTCAATTACGACTGAATTATTTCCGCTTCAACTTTTTCATGAGCGTTTCCCCCAGCAACGCCGGTGAATCCGAGACGGCAATGCCGGCCCGCTTCATGGCATCGACCTTGGAGCCGGCGTCACCCTTGCCGCCCGAGATGATGGCACCGGCATGGCCCATGCGCCGGCCCGGAGGGGCGGTGCGGCCCGCGATGAAGCCCGCCATGGGCTTTTTCACCTTGGATTTGCGGATGAATTCGGCGGCTTCCTCCTCGGCGGTGCCGCCGATCTCACCGATCATGATGATGGATTTGGTCTTGGGATCGGCGAGGAACATCTCGAGGACATCGATGAACTCGGTGCCCTTCACGGGATCGCCGCCGATGCCGACGGCCGTCGTCTGGCCGAGGCCCATCTTGGTGGTTTGGAAAACAGCTTCGTAAGTGAGCGTGCCGGAACGGGACACAACACCCACCGAGCCCTTCTTGAAGATGTTGCCGGGCATGATGCCGATCTTGCATTCGCCGGGTGTCAGCACGCCGGGGCAATTGGGACCGATGAGGCGTGACTTGGAGCCCGACAGCGCCCGCTTCACCTTGACCATGTCCATCACGGGAATGCCCTCGGTGATGGCGACGATCAGCGGAATTTCGGCATCGATTGCTTCCGAGATGGCGTCGGCGGCAAATGGCGGCGGCACATAGATCACGGTGGCATCGGCGCCGGTTGCCTCGCGGGCCTCGGCCACGGTGTCGAAAACCGGAAGGCCGATGTGCTTCGAACCGCCCTTTCCGGGCGTTACACCCGCCACCATCTGCGTGCCATAGGCGATGGCCTGCTCGGTATGGAAGGTGCCATTGTTGCCGGTGATGCCCTGGCAGATGACCTTGGTCTTCTTGTTGACGAGAATGGACATCAGGCCACTTCCTTCACTGACTTGACGATCTTCCTGGCGGCATCGTTCAGGTCATCGGCGGGGATGACGTTGAGGCCGGAGTCCTTGATGATCTGCTTGCCGAGATCGACGTTGGTGCCTTCGAGGCGCACGACCAGCGGCACCTTGAGGCCAACTTCCTTCACGGCGGCGATGACACCCTCGGCGATCACGTCGCATTTGGCGATGCCGCCGAAGATGTTGATGAGGATGCCCTTCACCTTGGGGTCGGCGGTGATGATCTTGAAGGCCGCGGTGACGCGCTCTTTCGTGGCGCCGCCGCCGATGTCGAGAAAGTTGGCGGGTTCGGCGCCATAGAGCTTGATGATGTCCATGGTCGCCATGGCAAGGCCCGCGCCGTTCACCATGCAGCCGATGGAACCGTCGAGCGCCACATAGGAGAGGTCGTGTTTGGAGGCCTCGATCTCCTTGGGGTCTTCCTCGGTTTCATCACGCAGGGCCAGCACGTCGGGGTGGCGGAACAGGGCGTTGCCGTCGAAGTTCATCTTGGCATCGAGGCAGACGAGATTGCCGTCCTTGGTCACCACAAGCGGGTTGATCTCGAGCAGGCTCATGTCCTTGGCGGTGAAGGCATTGTAGAGGCCGGTTGCGAGCTTTGACATCTGCTTGCTCTGGGCGGCGTCGAGCTTCAGGGCCTTGGCCATGGCGCGCACATGGTGCGGGCAGAAGCCTGTCGCCTGGTCCACATGGATGGTGGCGATCTTCTCCGGCGTGTTGTGGGCAACCTCCTCGATGTTCATGCCGCCCTCAGTCGAGACGATGAAGGCGATGCGCGAGGTAGCGCGATCAACGAGGAGCGACAGATAAAGCTCGCGGGCAATCGCCGTTCCTTCCTCGATGTAGAGGCGGTTCACCTGCTTGCCTTGCGGGCCGGTCTGATGGGTGACCAGCGTCATGCCCAGCATGCGCTCTGCCTCGGCGCGGACATCGGCGATGGATTTCACCACCTTGACGCCGCCACCCTTGCCGCGGCCGCCGGCGTGAATCTGCGCCTTTACGACCCAGACGGGGCCGGGCTGTGATTCCGCAACCTGGACGGCCTCATCTACCGAGAAGGCGGGTGCGCCCTTGCCCGTTGGCACGCC
>CAZUKI010000207.1:0-5263 GCA_964620785.1 uncultured Aestuariivirga sp. | reverse complement strand
CTCTCGATCCAGTAGCGGGCAATTTCGCCGGCCAGTCCCACGGTACGCGCCGCCATGTTGCGCACATGGGCGCGGAGCAGCCGCTCCTGTCCCCTCGGAGAAACGACAAATCCGATGCGCAGTCCAGGCGCCAGGGTTTTCGACAGGCTGGTGATGTGGAAGGTGCGCTCCGGCGCAAGTTCAAAGAATGTCGGCGGCTGCACGCGTTCATCAAGCAGGCGGAAGATGTCATCCTCGATGATGGTGAGGTCGTGCCTGCGGGCGATGGCCACGATCTCCTCCCGGCGCTCGCGGCTCATGGTGTGGGTGGTGGGGTTCTGCAGGGTCGGCACGATGTAGATGAAGCGCAGCGAATTCTGCCGGGCCGCAACTTCGATGGCATCCGGCATCATGCCGTCAGCGTCCATCGGCATCGCTACCGGTGTCATGTGGGCGTTCCTGAAAGTCGTGCGAAGTAGCGCGTAGTTGATGCACTCGGCTGCCACTTGATCGCCCGGTGAGGTCAGGGCCTCGAGCACGGTGATGAGCCCGAGATGGGCGCCTGCCGAAATCACCACCTGTGATTCCTCCGCGGCAATGCCGGAACGCTGCAGCCACTTCACGGCCATGGCGCGGTGAAGGGGAAAGCCCTCCGACGGCGCATAGTCGAGCAGCGACAGCTTGCGCTGGTCGCGCATGATGAACTGCAATGCGGCATCAAACTCCGATGGCCTCACGACCGGAGGAGGCACAGCCTGGGAGAGATCGATGATGCCGTCCTCTTCACCGACGGGGGCGTTGAGCGAGTTGAGCGCCCGTGGCCGTTTCACATAACTGCCGCGACCAACTTCACCAGCCAGCAGTCCGCGATTCTCGGCTTCCTTGTAGGCGCGCGTCACGGTGCCCAGGGTCACGCCGAGCTTCCATGCGAGATCGCGTTGCGGCGGCAGCCGTGCACCTTCTTTCAGGACTCCCGCTGCAATGTCCTGACCGAGACTGTCAGCAATGGCGAGGTACAATGGTTTGCTACGGTCGAGATCGGGCTGCCAAATTGTCATGGTAACAACTTTCCGATTGTATCTAGGATCGTACCACAGTACAAAGCACATGCAGTCATATCAAGCATAAAATCAGCTTTTTGAGACTGATACATTCGATACAATCAGGAGCCCATCATGCGGGACTATGTTCTTTGGGAAGCCCAATCACGCCAGGCCTACGGCCGCCTCACGGCCGTGGTGCGCGTCATCCGGAACTGGCGCCATCGCAAGGACCTGAAAAAGCTCCGCGCCATGGATGATTACCTGTTGCGCGACATCGGCGTGACACGTGACGAACTTGAACGGCTGTCGCGGTTGCCACTCACGGCTGACGTGCAATGGGAGCGCGAGCGTCTCGAGCGGCTGCGCTAGGCGATCGCAGTCATTCGCCAGGCCATGCCGGGCGAAGTCCCGTCAACAGTTTCAGATGCTGGCAGGCACGGCTCGGCTTTCGCTGGCCGTGCCCCCATGCATTCAAGTTGGTTCCGTTACTTCGGGCGGGCGGGCTTCCTCACCGGAAGCAGTTCTCCTGACCTGGCATTGACGCGTCTTGCGCCCAGCATCGGATCAACGGATTCGCGGCTGACGGACGTGGCCAGTTTCGCGCTGGCCTTGCGTCCGAAGAAGCCTGCGCTCAAGCGCGCAAGTTCGAGCGCCCGCGCTGCGGCTTCCGCCTCTGAAGGAGCCGTGCCTCCGTCCATGGTAATGACTTCATGGACGTGCTGCACATTGCCCCTGGTCTTGTCGTAGACCAGAACCGTGGTCGAGCGCCCTTGCGGGAACTGTCTGGTTTCATCATGTCCGGTCATGACTGTCTCCTCACGAGAAATCGTAAAAGGTGAACACGCCCTGGCAGCCCTGGTTTCTGCCCGTGGCGATGCCAATGGTGACAGAGGTGAGGCGCGGCCGGAAAATGGTTGAGCGCCACTGGTACCATTCACCGAAATATTCGGGAACTTCAGGACCATCCGGGTTGGGTCGCGAGCGGATCGATACGATGCCCGCCAGATGCGCGCCAGCGCCGCTGGTATAGCTCAATGCTGCGGTGACGAAGAGCGGGGTTGGTGGGAAGTTGATTTCCTTGGTGATGCTCTGGTCACCCCACTGCTGCCAGAAGATCGAACTCATGCTGTTGACGGCCATGTGGACCTCCGGTTCTCCAGATGCGTTGTGCCGCCCTGGCCAGAAGCTTAGTACAAAAGCCGTGACACCAGAAGCTGGGCGCTGCGCAGCATGTGGGGGACCGGACGGGAGAGGGCCTATTCCGTCAGGAAGTAGGTGATGGTGGTGACCACGCGCACCTTTTTCTGAACCTGCTTTTCCGGCCTGTCGTTGGGGATCTCGATCGCTGGCGTGATCTCGATGATGCCCTGGTTGGCGCTCTGGATGTCGCCCACCTTGGCACCGGATTCGGCAGCGAACTTGTCGGCGGCTTCCTTGGCGCGCTTGGTTGCCTCGGTCAGCATCTCTCCCTTGAGGTCATTGACGCCGGTGAAGACGAAGGAGGGGCCGGCATTGTAAGCATCAGCCGAGAAGACAACGCCCGACTTCAGCAGGTCGCCGATCATCCGCGCCGAGCCCTGCAGCTTGTCAACATCACCGGAGCGCACCAGAAGGTCCTCGGTGAGCACGAAGCGGCTGTCCTCTGGTGTTGACTGGGCATTGTAACCCGCCATGCGGTCTTCGACCTGGATGTTCTGCACCTGCATGTCCTGGTCGGTGAAGCCATTGCCCTTGAGGAAGGTTTTCACGGCAGTTTCGGACTGCTCAAGCCTGGCGCGGGCATCCTCGAGTGTCGGCCCGGTGGTAACGAAGCGGATGGGCCAGAAGCCGAGGTTGGCCTTGACCTCACGTTCGGAGAGTCCCTTCACGGTGACCACCCGGTAGCCGAGCCTGCTCTTGATCAGGCTTTCGCCAGCAAAATAGCCGGCAGAAGCAACGCCGAGCCCGATCAGGGCACCGGCCAGAATCCGAGATATGGATGACATTTTGAATTTCGCGTCCGCTGTTGCGCCCCCGCGCAATGGCGCAAGGTATCATTGGCGATTGTGGTGCGATGATGGCGTTTTGACAAAGGCGAAGTGAATGGACTTGATAGGTGACCCAACGCCGTCATAGCCTTGGCTCATGTCCAGGCTCATTGCGTTCATCCTTGTCGTGACGGTTTTTGGTGGCGAAACTGCTTCCGCCAAAGGCATCTGCAACTTTCTCGTGAAGCAGCCGCGCAGTGCCACCGTCAGCGGCGTCATTGTTGGCGGTCCATGGAAAAGCAATTCGGAGGGTGGCTACAAGTACAGCATGACACTCGAGGATGCTGCGGAAGGCTCATGCGGGCTCGATGCCGGCACGGAGGTAAGCATCTACACAAACCAGTCGCTTGCCAAATGCAAGCCGGGTGGCAGCGCGACAGCCACGGGGCGCGGTGAACCTGGATGGATGTATCCCGGAATTCCCGTCTACGACATGAAGCAGGCGAAGGTGAAATGCCCCTGAGACCTAATCCGGGCTAAGGGGCTCGACCAGTTCCGTGCCGCGCAGAAGCTTCTTCAGTTGAGCCTGGCTTGAACCTGCCGCAGGCTCGATCAGCGCCTCGCCCAGTGAATCGGCAAAATACTCGCCTGACGGAAGAATGACAGCGGAGGCGGGCGCTCCGCTCGTGGTGTTCCTGGCACAAAGCGAAACCAGCAGCTTCCTTTGCGTCAGCGACCAGATGGTGGCGCAGCCATTGCGTCCGGCACCTGCAAGGAAGGTTTCATCGGGAGATATCTGCACATCGGAAATGCTCTGATCGAAGTTCGGCAGCTGCGTTTCCTTTTTCGCTGTCTTGGTTGTCCAGATCGCCAGGCCATCATCGCCCCAGGTCAACAGCCTTTCGCCCTTGTCGAAGAAGGCTTGGCCCCAGATCTCCTTCATCTGTGGCGTGGTGCCCATGGGCTTGTTCTTCTTCACATCGAAGAAGCCGATCTTGTTCCTGTCCGAAAAGTCATAGGCAAGATACTTGCCGCCATCAGACAGTTCGAAGGATGAACCGACGCCGCCATGTTCTTCGATCTTGACATAGTATTTGATGCGTCCGGTCGAGATGTCACCGACGCCAATGTGATCGTACCAGTTTCCGACGATGCCGAAGGAACGGCCATCCGGCGTCACCTTGGCCCACTGGAAGGTCACTTCCTTGAGATCATCCTTGTCGACGGCAACGATCCTGCGTGGATGATCGAGATCGGGCAGTTCAAAAAGCTCAATGGCGTTGTTCGGCAGCGTATCTGGAAGTTTGGCGTCCTTCTCGATGGGCCAGCCATATGCGCCAAACAGTTCGCCGTCGCGCGATGTGACGATGCCACCGGTTATGGCGAAGTAGCTTTCGTGGTGAAACGACGGATCCTCGATATCCCAGACCCGGAAATAGACAGTGTCGGTGGGTGTGTCCTCGACGACAGCAAGCCGCGTCGAGCTTCCGGCAAATGCGAAGCCCTCAACGTCGTCGCGCTTGATGGCTTCTCCGGGCGGCATGCCGGTGTAGAGCAGCTTGCCGCGCCTCCAGTCCCAGACCCGCACCACATGCTCAAACCTGGCGATGGTGGCGATCCTCTCACCGTCGGGACTGATGGCGACACGCTCCAGCGAGGGCATTTGTGTCAAGCCGAATGGCAAAGCAATCGGTTCTCCCTCAGGCTGCAGGAAGTCGCCCATGAATCTGCTGGCCGCCTGATTATCAGGATCGAGTTCCAGCGCAGCGACGACAAGTGCCTTGCCCTTCTCCTCGGCGCCAAGACCAAATTCCGTCCGGCCCTCGAGGAACTTCATCTGTGAACGGAACTTCTTGGCCAGTGCGAGATAATACAGGCTGTCGTCATACTGGATGACTGGCCACATGACCGTCGCGTCGAATTTCTGGTCCTCCTTGCGGTTCTTGACCTCGTCATAGCGGTCAGGCTTGGGGAGCACGGCCTTTTTCTCGAGCTTTGAAGCAAGGTCCTGGGCCATCCTTGTGAGCTTCAAGGTGGCAGCATAGGCCTTTGCCGCGCCTGCCTTGTCTCCGGTCGATGCCAGGGCTGCGCCCAGTTCCACATAAATTTCCGCCAGGAAGCCGATGTCGTAGGGCGAACTCTTCACCAGGGCCTTCTCGCGGGTGCTGGCGACCTGCTTCAGGTCGCGCGCAAGGCCGGTCTTGGCATCCTTGTCACCCGCAAGGCCGAGGATGGCATAGCACAGGCGTAGTGAAGGCAGATGAAAGCTAGGCC
>CAZUKI010000206.1:1897-5272 GCA_964620785.1 uncultured Aestuariivirga sp. | reverse complement strand
GGAGAGCCATCGCGCGAAGCCTTTGGCGAATGACGCTGTGGTTCCTTCATCTCACGTTCCAAGAAAAAAGCCGCCCGAGATTGGGCGGCTTCACTTGCTGGCGCAAGACGCTCAGGCAGCCTTGGCTGCTTCAACCTTCTTGGCAATGGCGCGCTTGAGCTTGAGGGCCTTGGCCGAAAGCTCATCGTTGCCCGCCTTGAGCAGGAAGGCATCAAGCCCGCCACGGTGCTCAACCGACTTCAGGGCAGCGGCGGTGATGCGGAAGGAATAGGAATTGCCCAGCGCATCCGAAATCAGCGTCACGTCGCAGAGGTTCGGCATGAAGCGGGTCTTGGTCTTGTTATTGGCGTGGGACACATTGTGGCCCTTGAGCCAGCCCTTGCCGGTGAATTCGCAGCGGCGCGACATTGTGAAACTCCATGAAATGAGAAAAGCCGGAACGCCGTCCCGGCAATGTTGGTGGTTCCATATGCGATGAGCGCTGAAGGGTCAAGCGCGGCGGCGAAAACAGCCATACTTCTCATTCCGGGACAGGTGCTTAACAGCACGTCGGCAAGGCTGTGGAAAAGCCTATCGGAGGAGAACGGCCTTGTGCCATGGGTGCCTTGGAACCACTACAGATGGCGTGAACGAAGATTGAACATCGCTGGATTGGCGATTCGGGCCACTTCCGTTCCGTTTTGGCGGTGTTCGTTAATTCATCGATTCAAAACAATGCCTTGCCGTTAACTCCTGGGTAGGAATTCAGCGCAGGAGGCGGCCAATCATTAGCACAAGAGGCGCTCACCGGGGCCGGCGGCAAGACTGCCAACGCCCCTTCACAGCGGCGGGAACCGCAATTGCCTTGGAACATTTGCGGAATCCCGCCCGCGCCGCGATTCGGGCGGGTTTTGTTCGCACTTGAATCCAAAGCTTGCCGGACTGTCTCAAAACAGCGCAACCATGTTTCCCCGCAGGTCCGCTTCTTCTACAGTGACGCCCAATGCCTCCCTCCCGCCTACCGCCCCGGATGTTGCCGGTCACGGCCGTCCTTGGTCCCACCAACACCGGAAAGACCCATCTCGCCGTGGAACGCATGCTGGCGGCGGCAGGCGGCATGATCGGCTTGCCGCTGCGCCTTCTGGCCCGCGAGGTCTATGACAAGGTGAGATTGCGGGCTGGTGACCACGCAGTGGCGCTGGTGACAGGCGAGGAAAAGATCATTCCCGCTCAGCCGCGATACTGGGTGGCAACCGTCGAGGCCATGCCGCCGGAGGTCAAGGTCCCGTTCCTCGCCGTGGATGAGATCCAACTGGCCACCGACCTCGAGCGTGGCCACATCTTCACCGATCGTATCCTCCATATGCGCGGCCAGGAAGAAACCATGCTGCTGGGAGCGGGAACCATGCGGCCCATTCTCGAAAAGCTGCTCCCGCAGACCCAGTTCATCTCGCGACCGCGCCTTTCCAAACTCACCTATGCCGGCCCGCGCAAGCTCTCGCGCCTGCCGCGGCGCTCGGCCATCGTCGCCTTTACAGCCGACACCGTGTATGCGGTCGCCGAACTGATCCGCAGGCAGCGTGGTGGTGCTGCCGTGGTGATGGGCGCCCTCTCGCCGCGCACCAGAAACGCCCAGGTGGCGCTCTACCAGTCCGGCGATGTCGATTATCTTGTGGCGACCGATGCAATCGGCATGGGCCTCAATATGGATGTGGACCATGTCGCCTTTGCCTCGACGCGCAAATTCGACGGCTTCTCCTTCCGCAACCTGACACCCGCCGAGCTTGGCCAGGTTGCCGGGCGGGCGGGCCGTTTTCTCAGCGATGGCACATTCGGTGTGACCGGCGAAGCCGAAGGCTTTGACGGCGAGACCGTCGACCGCCTCGAGAACCACAATTTCGAACCGGCCCGCGTGCTGCAGTGGCGCAATCGCGACCTTGATTTCCGTTCTCTCGACACGCTCAGGAAAAGCCTTGGCCGTCTTTCCGATGAGGAAGGGCTGACGCGCGCCCAGGCCACTCCAGACATTGAGGCGCTGGAAGCCGTCTGCCGGGATGAAAGCCTGCAGGCCGTCATCAGCAACCGGGAACACGTGCAGCGGGCCTGGGATGTTTGCCAGCTGCCCGACTACCGCAACATTTCACCCGCCGAGCACGCCCACCTTGTCGCCCGGATTCTGACTTTCCTGCTCAGAAAGCCCGGCACCATTCCCGAGGACTGGTTGGCGCGCCAGCTGTCCTATTGTGAAAACACCGAAGGCAACATCGATGCGCTCTCGCAGCGCATTTCCCACGTCCGCACCTGGACCTTCATTGCCAACCGCCCTGACTGGCTGGAAGCCCCCCTCTATTGGCAGGGCCGCGCCCGGGAAATCGAAGACCGCTTGTCTGATGCCCTTCACCACAAGCTGACGGAACGTTTCATCGACCGCAAAACCAGTGTATTGGTGAGGCGCTTGGCGAAGAAGGAAGGTTTGATGTCGAGTATAGACGAAGGCGGAGTGATCACCGTCGAAGGCGAGGAAATCGGACGCATTGCCGGCCTCTCGTTCACGCCCGCCGCTGCTCTTGCCGGAAGTGATGCAAGGCTTCTCAAGGCCGCCGCCGTCCAGGCTCTGGTCACTGAAGTTGCCGCAAGGGCAACTGTCCTGTCCACCTGCGCCGATACCGAGCTCAAGCTGGCGCGTACTGGCGAAATTCTGTGGCATGGCAGCGCCGTCGGCCGGATTCAGTCCGGCGACCATCGCTTCAAGCCGCGCGCCGAAGTGGTGGCCGATGATCTCCTCGCACCCGCCCTCAGGGATGAGGTGCGCCAGCGCCTGCAGAAATTCATCGAGCGCCTGCTCGTCCTGCAGATCGATCCCTTGATCAAGCTTGACGAGGCCGAGCAACTGGAAGGAACCGTGCGCGGCATTGCCTACAGGCTGGCTGAAAATTACGGCGTCCTGCCGCGTGACCTGGTTGCTGCGGAGGTCAAGGGACTGAGTCAGGAAGACCGCGCCAAGCTGCGTGCGCTTGGTGTTCGCTTTGGCGCCTACACGCTCTTTGTGCCGCTGCTGCTGAAGCCGGCGCCCACCGAAATACGCCTGCTGCTCTGGTGGCTGGAGCGCAACAAGGCAGATAGCGAGTCTGTCCAGGTTCCAGCACCTCCGACCAATGGCCTTACGTCAACGGTCGCTGATGCAACTGCACCCGAAGGCTATTACCAGCTCTGTGGCTACAGGCTGTGCGGCAGGCGCGCGGTTCGCGTGGACATGCTCGAACGTCTGGCCGACCTCATTCGCGATCGTCTGTTCTGGAAGCCCCGTGTTCCCGAAGAGGCGCGGCCCCATGGCTCGGTCGAAGGCGGTGGCTTCACCGTCGTCCCGGACATGATGTCGGTTGTCGGCTGTTCCGG
>CAZUKI010000206.1:0-1797 GCA_964620785.1 uncultured Aestuariivirga sp. | reverse complement strand
GTGCAGGCAGAGCCAGCGGCAGTCGAGCAGATAGAAACTAGTATCTGGTGGCCGGAAGGCACCGGGCCTTTCCGCCAGCAGCAGAGAAAGCCGCAGCGCCAGCACCGCCACCACGGACAGCATGCCGAGGCTGGCGCCCGAAAGCATCAGAAACATCACAAGAAGCAGAGACACGAGCACAAGCAGGGCCAGGCAGAGGAGCCACGCCAGTTCAAGCCGCGGCGCCCGGAAAAGCCGCTTGATCCCAACTCGCCCTTTGCCGTGCTGAGCGCGTTGCGCGAAAGCCTCGTCAAGGAACAAGGCTAGCGTGGCGCAACGGATCGACAAGTGGTTGGTCTATGCCCGCTTCGTGAAGCATCGTGCCAAGGCTCAGGCCCTCGTCGAGGCCGGGCATGTCCGCGTCAACCGCCAGCGCATCGCCAAGTCGAGCCACGAGGTCAGATGCAGCGACATTCTGACCATCGCAATCGCAGGCCGCGTGCAGGTGGTCAGGGTGATTGCCGAAGCTGAGCGCCGCGGGCCCCCGGCATCCGTCGCAAGCCTCTATGAAGCCGTCGCCGCAGACCAAGAGGTGCATGGCAATATCGCGGAAAAACAGGATGCAGGAGCAGCCCCGCTTTGCTAGGACACCGCTGGTTTTGCTCACGAACGGATAGCCCCGCCCCATGACCTACATCGTCACCGAGAACTGCATTAAGTGCAAATACATGGACTGCGTGGAAGTCTGCCCGGTGGACTGTTTCTACGAAGGCGAGAACATGCTGGTGATCCACCCGGACGAATGCATCGACTGCGGCGTCTGCGAGCCCGAATGTCCCGCTGAGGCGATCAAGCCTGATACCGAGCCTGGCCTTGAGCAGTGGCTGGCGCTGAACACCGAATACGCGCCGAAATGGCCAAATATTACCGTCAAGCGCGATGCCCCCGTCGACGCCAAGGAATTTGACGGCAAACCAGGCAAGCTTGCGCTTTTCTCGCCAAACCCGGGCGAGGGGGATTGAAAAAAGCCAACTGTTAACCAATATCCCATGCACTGGCTGCAATGCGCCGTGTACGGACGGCTTTCCCTTTAAATTTCCTTAAAAATGTGCTAGGGTAAGGCCATGTAGGAAAAGCGGTCACTTGGCGTATCCGGGCTTTTGGCTCGGTTTTTTTGCGCCTGCGAAGTATCTTCAAGTTTGCGGCCAAGATATTGAAAGTAAAGGGTAAGGCAGAGATCATGGTAAAATCCAAAGCAGCCAAGAAAAAGCATGTGGCAAAGCCTGTGGCCAAGAAGAAGCCTGCCGTTTCCGCCAAGGCCAAGCCTGCCAAGAAGGTCATTGCCGCCAAGGCCCACAAGCCCGCCAAGCTGGCGGCGGCAAAGCCCGTTGCCAAGGCCCATGGCAAGGTCGTTGAAAAGGCCCAGGTAAAGCCCGTCCACAAGCCGGTGGTCGCCCACAAGCCCGTGGCCCCGGTGAAGCCCGTTGCCGTTGCCAAGCCGGCCGCGGTTTCCGGCGTTGCGGCAAAGCCCGTCGTTGCCCCTCCTGCCGCCCCCAAGAAGCCTTCCTTCAAGGTGGGTGAGCTCGTGGTCTATCCGGCCCATGGCGTCGGCAAGATCTCCAATATCGAGGAGCAGGAAATCGCCGGCATCAAGCTTGAGCTCTATATTGTTGATTTCGAAAAGGAAAAACTCCGCCTGAAGGTGCCTACCAACCGCGCCGAACAGAAGGGCATGCGCCAGCTTGCCGACCGGTCGATGATCGAGGCCGCCATGAAGGTGATCCGTGGCCGCGCCCGCATCAAGCGCACCATGTGGTC
>CAZUKI010000205.1:3410-5274 GCA_964620785.1 uncultured Aestuariivirga sp. | reverse complement strand
TGCGGGCGATCCACGGCTACTTCGGCTTTCCAAAATCGAACCGCATGGCGGTGGGTTTGGGCGGCGGACATTCGGGCTTCAGCGTCGCGGCCCTGCATCTCATCACGGCCAACGACCCCGAGCAGCAGATTTTCATCGACACGCCGCGCCCGGAAAGCGATGCGGGCAAGGCGGGCGGTTTTTTCCGGCAGAGCTGGGGCGCGCAGATCGTCGAGTTGATGCGCCTGTCGAAGGGCGGCGATGAGGCGCGCCTGCATTTCGCCGGCGCCGAGGGCAATATCCCCACGGCTTCGGAACTGACAGCCCCGGGCATCCGGCTGTTCTTCGGTGTCGGCCACGAAACGACGGGGGCCACCACCTATTCCGAGAGCGACATCCGCAACCTCTTGGCCTGGATCGAATCCGATCCGGAACGACACCACGCGGTGCTCGATGCAACCTCCATGCTGGGGGCCATGCCGTGGGAGCCTGAGGTGGTGCGCGCCGCACTTGCCAAGTGCTGCTTCTTCATGCCCTTCCAGAAGGCGATCGGCGGCATCTCGGGCTATTTCGTCATTTCCTTCACGCCGCAGGCGCTGGCCCTTGTCGAGGCCAACCAGAAGCAGCCGGGCTTTGCCATTCCGCGCCAGCTCAAGCTGGCATCGCCCGTCGACCAGAAGAAGCCGCTGTCGGGTGAACGCACGGTCAATCTCGGCCCCTTCTATGACCCGCAGGCCGACAAGATGCTGGGCGGCGTCATCAATACCTTCTCGACGCTGGCCTTTGCCGAAACCACCTTCGGCCTCCGGCAGATGGAAAAGCGCTGCGGCACGGTCGAGGCCCTCAACCGGCGCTCGGTTGCCAACCGCAGCCTGATCGACAGCTGGATCGCCCAGAGCGACAGGCTGGAGCTTGGCGTGACCGATGCATCGCGCCGCGGTGCCGCCGTGACACTTCTCAAGATCAAGGACAGCAGCATCAGCGATGCAGCACTGCATGCCCGGATCATCGCACGCTCGAAGCAGCTCCTTGCCTATGACGGCATTACCCATCCTGACGGCACGCATGAAAAGGGCCTTGATGTGGCGCGCTACATCAATGCCTTCCCCGGAACGCCGGGCGACTACCGCGCCTGGATCGGCGGCATCCGCGAAGAGAGCGACATCACCGGGCTTCTCGAAAACATCGCCTACGCCTATGAGCGCGCCAAGATCGTCGTGCTCGAGGAGGAGCTTGCCAAGGCGGGCCATCACTTCAAGGCGGCGGCTGCCTCGCACAAGACCAGCAAGCAGGCAGAACCGGTGAAGGTGCTGATCTGTGATCTCGTCGGGCTCAAGTTCGGCAAGACCAAGAAGCCGGACCACAGCGCGGTGAAGGCCCATGTCGAGGCAAAGGGCGGGGTGTTCTTCGAGCGCCCCTGGAGGGCCTCCGACAAGTTGACACCCGGCAAGCTGCACTTCTTCTATGTGCCGGATGTTTCCACGGAAGCGGAAATCCTGCCGCTCACCGCGGACGGCCAGTATGATGCGGTGATCGCCGCCGCCACGCACCTGCCGAAGGAAGCGAAGTTCCGTTTCGGCGGAGTCAGGATCGGCACCGGCACCGGCAACATGGGCAGCGCCTCATGGGGTGGCGGCAATGGCACGGGCGGCGAGGCTCCGCTCATGAACACGCCGAGTTTCAACAGCAGGGCCACGGCGCAGATGGCCATGAAGGCGCTGCTGCGCGTGCTGCCGGACATCGACACGGCGGAACTGCACAAGCGTTCGGCGGCGGGCCGCTTCGACACCGGCAAGAACCTCAAGGATTTCCCGACCGAGAAACTGGAAGGCAAGACCATGGCGATCATCGGCTATGGCAACATCGGGCGCGAACTCGCCAAGCT
>CAZUKI010000205.1:0-3310 GCA_964620785.1 uncultured Aestuariivirga sp. | reverse complement strand
ATGAAGGCGGGCATCGTGCGCTTTGCGGCAATCGATGCTGATCTTTTCCGGGACAAGCGCGGCAAGCTCACAGGGCCGCTGGTGCCCTATCTGCCGCTCGCCAAGAAATACAAGGGACGGATCGAACTCTTGCCGCATGCGGCGGCCGACACCGAGCATGTCAGCCGCGTCGAAGGCGCCAGGCAGGCGGTGGACCAGATCTTTGATTGCGTTCTCCACAAGCGGCTCACCAATCTCAAGGGCACGGCACCCGAAGGCTACAGTGTTGCCGGCGCGCACACGGTGGCGGGTGTTGGCCGGGTCACCGCCGATGACCTGACGCGGATTTCCGCCAGGGACCTGGCGGCGCTCCGCACCCAGAGCGAACGCGTGGCGGGCATCTGGGGGGCGCTGTCGTCGGCTGACGCAGAAACCCGCGCCAAGCTGTCGAAGCGTCATGGCAAGGCGCTGCTGCTCGCCGTCAACCGCCAGGCGGCACTGCTCCGCAAGCTCGGCATCGAGGGACCGTTCGAAGGCTAGCGCGCCCGATGCGCTAGGCGCTGCCGATCAGGATTCCTGTCAGGAACACCAGGAAGCCGCCGACGGCGATCTGGAAGGCCGCCTTGAGGAAGGGCGTGTCCATGTATTTGTAGCGCACCCAGGAGATGGCCCAGAGCTCAAGGAAGACGATAACCACGGCAACGGTGGTCGCCAGTTTGAAGTCGGGAATGAGGTAGGGCAGCGTATGGCCAAGGCCACCCACCGCCGTCATGATTCCCGCCGATGAGCCGCGGATCAGGGGATGGCCGCGCCCGGTGAGCTTGCCATCGTCCGAGAGTCCTTCGGCGAGCCCCATGGAAATACCCGCACCCACTGAGGCGGCAAGCCCGACGAGGAAAGTCTCCCAGGTGTTGCCGGTGGCGAAGGCCGCGGCAAAGAGCGGTGCCAGCGTCGAGACCGAGCCATCCATGAGGCCCACCAACCCGGGCTGGATGACCTGCAGGAGAAAGAGCCTGCGTTCGGCTTCTTTCTCTGATGCCTCGGCATCGAGTGTTATGTGTTCCTGGCCGAGGCGCCGGGCCAGCGACTCATGGCCTTTTTCCGCCGCCGCCAGCTTCAGGAGCAGGTCCTTGATGCCAAGGTCGGAGGCCTGTGCCGCAGCCTGTGTATAGAAGCGGGCATTCTCCAGTTCGATCACCTCGGCATGCTTGCGCATCTCGTCGATGCCGAGGCCCGCGATGGTCCAGGCCGGCTTGTGGCGCACGAAGCCCGTGACGTCGCTGCGGCGGATCAGCGGAATGAAGTCGCCGAACTTCTTCTTGTAGGCGGCGGTCAGCCTGTCGCGGTGCTCATATTCCTCCTCGGCCATTTCATGAAAGACCTTGGCGGAGGCGGGATAGGTGGGCGAGAGCGCGTTGGCAAAGGCGGCATAGCCCCTGGCGTCATCTTCTTCGGAGGAAATGGAAAGGGCGAGCAGTTCCTGCTCGCTCAGCTTGGCGAATGCTTTCATGCGATTCCGTTTAGAACGATTCTAAACAACTTGCCAGCCCGCATTGGTTGAGAAGTGCGCGTATTTCAGGAGGCCAGCAGCTTCGCCACAGGGCGGAACAGTTTTTCGCCGTTCTCGCCATTGGTCATGATGACGTGGCCCGTGCCCTTGGCAGCGTTGGCGGCATAGATGCAGCGATAGCCATAGTTGACGCCGGAATGCTCGAATGCACCCGGGCCAGTGACAAAGATGCCGAGCCCCGCACCGCCATGTGGCGCCTTGAACATCTGCCGCGCCAGGGCCTTCGGCAGGAAGTCTTCCGCCTCGCCGCGCCAGCCCTGCATGATCGCCAGGACGGCGCGGGCCATATCCTCGCTGGTGGTCCACAATCCCGCTGCGGCACTTTCGGGATGACGGGGAAAACGTCCCTGGACTTCGCGTCCTTCTTCATTGTGCGAGCCGGCAAGATGCGGCGTTGCCGCATTGTCGATCAACGCGAATGTCGAATTGGCCATCTTCAAGGGGCCGAAGACCCGCGCAACCATGTGGGCGCTGTAGGTCATGCCGGTCACTTCCTCGGCAAGAAGCTGGGTGATGGTGATGCCACCACCGGAATAGCGGAAGCCCCTGCCCGGCCTGCCGTCATTTGCCACTTCCGGTGTGTTGCTCGGCGCCATGCCCCTGAGGATCGTGACAAGGGCGGGCAACGGCTGACCTTCGGCATAGCCCGGAAAGCCGTGCACGGTGATCGCACCGGTGTGCGACAGGAGATGGCGCGTCGTCACCTTGCCGGCATGGGGGCCCGCGAGTTGCCAGCGGGTCAACTGGCTGTTGACCGGGGCATCGAGATCGAGTTTCCCCTCGGCCACCAGGCGCATGATGCCAAGGGCGTTCACCGTCTTGCTGAGGGAAGCCGCCTCAAACCGGGTGGCGGCGGTCACCGGTTCGCCGGTCATTTCGCTGGCGATGCCGGCATGGTGGGACGCGGCAATGCTGCCCTGCCGGATGGATGTCGCAGAAATTCCCGGTACCTTTGCCTTGCCCGCCAGTGTCACAAGTTTCTCGGGGGTGCCGGCGGCAGACAGACTGTCCAGGGGCAGCGCCGCCAGGGCTATTGACGCGAGAATTTTTCTGCGCGTCAGCAGCATCGGCTCAGTTCTCGTCCATCTTGAGGGCGGCGATGAAGGCCTCCTGGGGAATGTCCACCTTGCCGAACTGGCGCATCTTCTTCTTGCCCTCCTTCTGCTTGTCGAGGAGCTTGCGCTTGCGCGAGATGTCGCCGCCATAGCATTTGGCGGTCACGTCCTTCCTCATGGCGGCGATGGTTTCGCGGGCAATGATCTTGCCGCCGATCGCCGCCTGCACCGGAATCTTGAACATGTGGCGGGGAATCAGGTCTTTCAGTTTCTCGCACATGACGCGGCCGCGCTGCTCGGCACGGCTGCGATGCACCACCATGGAGAGGGCATCGACCGGCTCGTCATTGACGAGAATGCTCATCTTGACGAGATCGGCCTCGATATATTCCGTCATGTGATAGTCGAAGGAGGCATAGCCGCGGCTGACGCTCTTCAGGCGGTCATAGAAATCGAAAACCACCTCGTTGAGCGGCAGGTCATAGACCACCAGGGCGCGCGAGCCAGCATAGGTGAGCTGCTTCTGGCGGCCGCGCCTGTCCTCGCAGAGCTTGAGGACGGAGCCGAGGTAATCATCAGGCACGAAGATGGTGGCCTCGATCCACGGTTCTTCCATGCTCTCGATCAATGACACATCGGGCATGTCGGCGGGATTGTGCATGGAGATCTGGTGGCCATCGCGCAAATTGATCTTGTAGATGACCGA
>CAZUKI010000204.1:0-5431 GCA_964620785.1 uncultured Aestuariivirga sp. | reverse complement strand
CGCCACTGCTGGCCAGTTCAAACTTCAGCCCCGGCGTCCTGAAGGCCTCGCGGAAAGCGGAAAGCCGGGTGGCCATCAGGTCCAGCTTCTCCCGCTTCCAGCCGTCAAGATTTTCAAGGGCAAAGATCGCCCCGGCCTGGGTGATGTGCGGGGGGCAGATGGTCATGCAGTCGAGGATCTTGGCAACCTCATGCAGCAGGCGCGTGCCGGAAATCATGGCGCCAAGGCGGTAACCGGGAAGCGCATAGACCTTCGAGTAGCTGCATAGTTGGATCAGTGTCTCGTCCCAGCCAGGCCGCCCGAACAACCCATGCGCCGGGGCCGGGTCGGCCCGGAAATCCTTGTAGGTTTCGTCGATGATGAGTGCCAGGCCATGCTCTTCGGCAAGATCGAAGAATGCGGCAATGACCTCGGGTGGATAGATGGCGCCAGTGGGGTTGTTAGGTGTGCACAGGACAATCGCCCTGGTGTTGCGGTCGATGGCGGCGCGCGCCTGCGCGACGTCCGGGTGGCTCAAGTTGGCTGTAAAAGCTGGAACGCTGTTGATGCCGATGCCCAGCATCGAAAGCCACATCTGGTGATTGAAGTAGTAAGGCGCCGGCATCACGACATTGTCGCCGGCCTTGGCAATCGCCATCAAGGCAGCCGCAAAGGCCTGGTTGCAGCCCGACGTCATCGCCACCTGCTCGGCCGCGATTGCTGAACCATAGTCCTTGCTCATGGAGGCGGCATGGGCCGCCCGCAGCGCGTCCAATCCCTGGATATTCGTATAGCTGCTGGTGCCTGGCAATCCGGCAAGCCGCGCAAACTCCTGCTGCAGGGCAGGGGCAGGTGGATAGCTCGGAACCGCCTGGCAGAGGTCAAGGAGTTCACGGTTGCGCGCGCCCTGCCGCACCCAGGACAAGGCCTCGGCAATTGGCGGAAATTCGACGCCCGTAACGAGGGGCGACAAGAGCATCGACATGGGGCAGGCCTGCTGGCTAGAAGGGCATGAAAGGTTGACCTTATCTGCCATGAACGACACTTCGATTGAAGCCCTATTGGAAACCCGCGGCGCATGGCTGAAGGGCGATTCCGGCGATTTTGACGACGCCCTTGGCCGTGCCGAGGTCACCCGCTTCGCCGCCAACAACTATCGCCTGTTCGAAGAGGTGCGGGACCGGATTTTCCGCGCCACGGACGCCTTCATGCGCCACGTCGAGATCATTCCGGAGACACTGCCGGCCGAGGGCTATGTGCTGGTGGCCATGCTGCTCAAGCACGGCCTGGTGATCAAGGAGGATCACGGCCATGCCATCTGCGAGGTGAGGGGTAGGCGTTACCTGACCGGAGGCTGGCTGGAAGAACTGGCCTGGCTCGCGGCCCGTGATGCAGGCGCCGACGAAGCCTATTACGGCCAGGTGGTCGGTTGGAAGGTCAAGGAATACAACGGAGAGAACGAAATCGACCTGATCATGCGCAAGGATAACACCCTTGGCTTTGTCTCCTGCAAGGCGCTTCGCTCGCAACTCGACATCAGTGACCGCAAGCATCGTAACCGGCTTATGGATGCTGTCCACGAAGCCGATAATCTTGCCGATCATTTTGGCCGGCCCGGAGAGCGGGTCGCGGTGCTCGTCACGACTGACCTGCACGACGAGATCAGGGGTGTTCCGCGCTACAATGCCCTGATGGGCAAGGCTGCCATTCTGGATGTGCGCATCATTCCATTGGAAGAACTGGCCTATGATCGCCTGGTCATGGCACTGGCAGGCATGTGGGAGGAACGGATCGCATGAAGGCAATCAGGTTTTCAAGAACCGGAGGCCCCGAAGTCCTGGAGTGGGTCGAAGCCAATCTTGAGGCCCCAAAGGCCGGAGAGGTGCAGATCAGGCACCATGCGGTCGGTCTCAATTTCATCGACACCTATCATCGCTCGGGGCTCTATCCGGTGCCGCTTCCGTCGGGACTGGGTCATGAAGGGGCAGGGGAAATCACGGCCGTCGGCCCAGGGGTCAAGGGTTTCAAGGTCGGTGACAGGGTGGCCTACGGGACTGGCCCCATGGGCTCCTATGCGGAGGCTCGGAATTTCCCTGCCGCGCAGCTTGCCAAGTTGCCAAAGTCCATCTCGGACGAGACGGCCGCCGGCATGATGCTCAAGGGCATGACCGTGCGTTACCTGCTGCGCGCCACCTACAAGGTCAAGCGCGGCGAAACCATTTTGCTCCATGCCGCGGCGGGCGGCGTTGGCCTGATCCTGTCACAATGGGCGAAGGCATTGGGTGCGAAGGTGATCGGCACGGTGGGCGATGATGGCAAGCGAGACATTGCCAAGGCCCATGGCTGCGACCATGTCATCAACTCACGCACCGAAGATATCGCCAAGAGCGTGCGCGAGATCACCAAGGGCAAGGGTGTGCCGGTTGTTTATGACGGCGTGGGCCAGGCCACGTTCATGGCATCGCTTGACAGTTTGCAGCCGCGCGGACTGCTGGTCAGTTACGGCAACGCTTCGGGCGCAGTGACCGGCGTTGATTTGCGCTGGCTTGCTTCTAAGGGCTCGCTCTATGTCACGCGCCCAACACTCTTCAACTACACGGCGACGACTAAGGACTTCCAGGACACCGTCAAGGACCTGATCGACATCGTCAAATCCGGCAAGGTGAAGATACCCGTCAACCAGCGCTATGCGTTGAAGGACGCTGCCCGCGCCCATGCCGATCTGGAAGGCCGGAAGACGACCGGCACGACGATCCTGCTACCCTGAGCGATCGGTCTTTTACGAAACAGCTGAGGCTGGATTTCGGGCGGAAGTCAGGCCCGGGAACAGTCGTCCACGTTCCGGTTGGCAAGCGCCGCCCAGGCACCGCCGCACTGTGTCTTGCTGCATAGGAAGTGCGCAAGGGACGTGGACGGAATTGCATGCGCCAGATTGATCGATTGACCTGCAGCATCGGACAGGGTGCTGACCACCATGCCCACGAGCTTGCCATTGCCATCGAACACCGGTCCGCCGGATTCGCCCTTCTGCGTGCCCATGCGCAGCACCATGGCATCGGGATAGCCGAACTTGCCATAGGACACGGCGCGACCAAAGTGGCGTGACTCGAGCGCGCCGATACGCGCGGTGTCGGCCTGGTCGTGCGGCTTGCCGAGGGTGAACACGAGATCACCCTGGTTCACGCAACCAGTCGCAGCAGGTTGGACGGCAGACCCGGCATAGCCACGCAATTTGATGATGGCCATGTCATTGGCCTTGTTGATGGCGATGACCTGGCCTGTGTAAATCTTGCCATTCGCGGCGCGCGCACTGATGGCATTGCCCTCGTCAACCGCGACATGTGCGGCCGTCATGACATAGCCCGAACCATCCACGACATAACCGGATCCAGACGTGACTGGCGCTTTCACGCGGTTTTTCTGTTCCGCAAAACGGTCCACTGCCGTCACATTGAGGGTCACATAGGTTGGGCCGATTGCCGGCACCAGATGGGCAACGGATGAACCGGCTGTCGCCGCTCCGGATGTCGGGACGGCATTTTCCGTCACGGCAATGGTGCGGCTCTCGAGATTGACCGGCGAAGTTGTGCTGGCGCACGCAGCAAGTGCCGCAGTGCTCAGGACCGCCACAAGGTTACCGATTCTGCCCATGTCACGCCTTTACGGCAAATCCAGAGGGAATTGAAGGAATTCCCGGGGGTTATGCCCTTCTAAGCCCAGCAGATAGGGAGGAAATGCTGCAAGAACAAGGCGGCAAAGCCCCGTCAGAACCGTCTACCAGTCGCTCTCCCAGTCGATGCCACCCTTGCTGAGGTGTTCCATGATGGGGCCTAGATGCTTTCGGTAGTTTTTCCAGCGGCCAATGGACGAATCATACACGGGGTTGCGAACCTGCGACGTGCTGAAGGTCCGTACCGCCTTGTTGCCGCGGTAGAACTCCAAACATTGGTCTTCCCATTCCAGGCCGATGAATTCGATGATCTTCCGGGCATTGACTTCCGGTTCCCGCGCCAGGTCTTCATACTTCACGCTGAGGATGCTCTCCGGGAAGCAGGCCTTCCAGATGTCCATCATCAACAGGTGCCAGGTGTATTCGCGCGCATACTCGACTTGGTCGAAGGCATAGCCGTGCGACTTGTTGAACTGGTTTTGGTAAGTGGAGATGAATGCGTCGAGCGGATGCCTGCGAATGTGGATGAACTTGGCCTTGGGGCAGCAGAGCTTGATGTATCCGAGTGCAGCAAAGCTGTGAGGTGTCTTTTCCACGATGTGCGGCGTGGAAGCCCCCGACATGACTTGAAGTATGCGCAGCAGTTCATCGCCACGCGTGCGCAGTTCCTCGTGTTGATCCTCGACCGAAAGATAATGGGCAAGGTCCTTGCCGGCATGCCTTGTCAGAAACTCTTCCTCGAGCGGGCTCCACCTGGCAACTTCGCCAGCACCACTTGCCTTGCTATGCGACGCCACGATCTGTTCAGTGAGTGTAGTTCCTGAACGCGGCATGCCGCAAATGACAACAACGGCGTCTGTCTGTGAACCGCGATCAGCCAGCGCCTTGAACAGCTGGGGAGTGTAAGTTTGTCTGGCCCTGTCAAGGAGCTTGGGATGATCGCGAAGAAATGGCGATTGGTTCTTCTCAATTTCCCTTGATGCCTGCCAGCAGTTGAATGCCCTGTCATATTGCTTCACGTTGTTGTGCAGGCGGCCCAAGGCCAGAAGCGCAGTCGCCTTGTGAAGCGGTTCAATGTTTTTCTGCGTCAGGAACCGGCTCAGGTATTTTCCAAGACTCGAATCCGGTCCTTCCTTCGAGAGATAGGCAAGTTCACGGGCCGCTTCGAATGAGTACTTTCCCTTGGACCGATGGATTTGCTCAAAAAGCTCCTTTGCTTCATCCACCTGGTTCGAGCGTGCGAGAGTCTGCGCCAGAAGCAGTTTGAAGAATTCACGCTCATTTCCGGATTCTTCCAGCGACAGCGCGACGCGATAGTGCTCGCTGGCCTTTTCGGGCCGCAGAATGCTGTCATAGCAGCGCGCGAGTTCCAGCCGCGATCTTGGCGCGCGGGGCTGAATTGCAACCGACCGTTCGAGAAGGGGCAGCGCAAACTCGTAGAGATGAAACTCATGATAGAGCCAGCCCGCAAAATAGGCATATGTCGGGTTGGTGACGTCAATGGTGGCGGCCTGATCAGCATGATAGAGCGCTTGATCGCGCTGATCGGCATTGGCGAGGGCTCGGGCCAGTGTGAAATGGCAGAACGGATCCCGCGGGTTGGCTGCAAGCGCTTGTCTGGCAACTGCAATGGCCTGATCGTGCTTCTTGGCCGTGGAGTAAGTTCGAACAGCCTGGTCGAGCTGCTGCTGTTGCTGAGGCTGGAGCATGCCGACTAAGTAGCCACTGCGCCGCTCAATCGCAAACAAAAACGGCCCGCTTGCGGCGGGCCGTTCTGTATTG
>CAZUKI010000203.1:3894-5520 GCA_964620785.1 uncultured Aestuariivirga sp. | reverse complement strand
AATGCCCGCGATTTTGACACCTGGGCACAACTCGGTTGCAAGGGCTGGTCCTACGCCGATGTGCTGCCATACTTTCGCAAGGCCGAGGACAACGACACCTACGGCAACGAAACCCACGGTCAAGGCGGACCGCTCGGCGTTTCGAAGCCGGTGGCTCCCCTCCCCATAGCACAGGCCTTCATCAGGGCAGCCGGCGAACTTGGCATGCCGCACAATCCGGACCTCGCTGCCGCCAACCCGACCGGCTTCGGATTCTATCAACTGACCCAGCGCAACGCCAAACGCTCGTCCACATCGCGCGCCTACCTGAAGCCGGTCATGTCGCGGCCGAATCTGACGGTGCGGCTGGGTACCATGACCAATCGCATTGTTCTCGATGGCAGGCGTGCGACAGGCGTGGCCATCGCCGATGGTTCCGGGGACGAATCCATTTTGCGGGCCCAGAAGGAAGTCATCATCACATCGGGCAGCATCGGATCGCCAAAGCTGCTGCAACTGTCGGGCGTCGGCCCACGCAAGAGTCTCGACGCGGTTGGCATCTCCACGCTCCACAACCTGCCGGGTGTTGGCAGCAATCTCACTGACCACCTCGACCTCTGCATCATCTGCGAGTGCTCCGGCGACTACACCTATGACAAATACGGAAAGCCGTTCTGGGCGGCTCTCGCTGGTCTGCAGTATTTCCTGACAGGAACGGGACCCGCAGCCTCCTCGCTCTTTGACAGCGGCGGCTTCTGGGCCGTTGATGAAAATTCTGAAATGCCAGATACCCAGTATCACCTCGGCATGGGCTCCGGCATCGAAGCCGGCATCGCCAAGCTCAAGAACACGGGCCTGACGCTCAATTCCGCCCTGATGCGACCGCGCTCGAGAGGAACGGTGCGCCTCAAGGACAGCAACCCGGCCAGCCATCCCCTCATTGATCCCAACTACTGGGCTGATCCTTACGACCGCGAAATGTCCATCCGGGGTTTGAAGCTGGCCCGTGACATCCTCCGCCAGCCGGCCCTCAAGGATTTCATCTTGGCCGAGAGAGTGCCGGGGCCGGATTGCCAGACCGACCAGCAATGGTTTGACTACGCCTGCTCCATGGCCAAGACCCAACACCACCCCGGCGGCACTTGCGCCATGGGCATCGATGACCAGGCCGTCGTTGCCCCGGACCTGAAGGTTCATGGCCTCGAAGGGCTGCGCATCGCCGATGCCTCGGTTATGCCGCGCCTCGTTTCCTCAAATACCAACGCCACAGCGATCATGATTGCAGAAAAAGCCTCAGACCTTATTCTGGCGGCATGACACACACAAAAATGAACGGCGCCGAAAGCCTGGTCAAAACCCTCATCGGCCACGGCCTCAAGGTCTGCTTTGCCAATCCGGGCACAAGTGAAATGCATTTCGTTGCAGCGCTTGACCGCATCCCCGGCCTCAGATGCATTCCGGGATTGCAGGAGAATGTCGTGACCGGCATGGCCGATGGCTATGCCCGTGTGTCGCGCCAACCGGCCATAACCTTGCTTCACTGTGGTCCCGGCCTCGCCAACGGCCTTGCCAATATTCACAACGCCAAGAAGGCGCGCGTGCCCATGCTCAACATCGTGGGCGACCAGGCGACCTATCACGCCAAAT
>CAZUKI010000203.1:0-3794 GCA_964620785.1 uncultured Aestuariivirga sp. | reverse complement strand
CGCAATCCAGGCGAAGGCCGGATGCAGGCTCATGGCGGAATCGATCAACTGCTACCAGCAGCGCGGCCAGGGCCGCCTGCCGCTGGAACGCGTGCCCTACCCCGCGCCCGCAGCAATTGCCGCATTGAAGGACGCGGAACACATCATCACAGTCTGCGCCCGCCCGCCCCTTGGCTTCTTCGCCTATCCCGGAGTTCCGAGCCATCATTACCCGCCCAGGGCGACCGTGACCGAACTCTGCACCGTGGCCCATGACGCCGAGGCGGCGCTGGCCGCATTGGCGGAAGAACTGGGAGCACCGCCTGCCGCAGCGCCACAGGCCAAACGGCCGGAAATTCCCAAGGGCCTGCCAAGCTCGGCGGGCCTTGGCGTGATGCTGGGGGCAGTAATCCCGGAAGGAACCATCGTCGCCGACGAATCCATCACTTTGGGCGCTGAACTTTTCGCAGGAAGCCATGGCGCAGCCCCCCATGACTGGATGATGGTGACCGGTGGCGCCATCGGCTACGGCATGCCCTGCGCCACGGGAGCGGCTGTCGCGGGCAAGGGCCGCCGCGTCATCAACATGCAGGCTGATGGTTCGGCCATGTACACGGTGCAGTCACTGTGGACCCAGGCAAGGGAAAGGCTGCCCGTCACCACTGTCATCCTCTCCAACCGCAAGTACCAGATCCTCATCGCCGAATACGGCAATGTCGGTGCCAATCCCGGGCCCACGGCGATGAACATGCTCGATCTCGGAAACCCGGACATGGACTGGGTGAAGATCGCCAATGGCATGGGTGTCGAAGCGGCGAAAACCTCCACGCTGGAGGGATGCGCAGAACTGATGCTGCAGTCCTACAAATCGCCACAGCCATTCCTCATCGAACTGGAAATCTGACATGCGGCACGCAACGATCATCGGCGCCGGCATCATCGGCACATCGACGGCTGCCTTTCTGCAAAGGGAGGGCTTCTCCGTTACCGTGGTGGACCGCCTGCCGCCGGGCGAAGGCTGTTCCTTCGGCAATTCAGGCGGTGTCGCTTTTGCAGAGATCATGCCGACCATCAACGCCGGCATCTATCGCAAGCTGCCGGGCTGGCTGATGGATCCGCTCGGGCCGCTCACCATCCGCTGGTCCTATTTGCCCAAGGCCCTGCCCTGGTTCCTGGCGGCGGCACACAACACCCTGCCCAGCCGCTATGCCGAGATCATTTCCAAGCGCGCTTTCCTGGGGCGGCGCGTCGTTGCCGATTTTGAAACATTGCTCAAGGATGCAGGCCATCATGACCTGTTGGTTTACCGCGAGGCGCTGCGCATCTATGATTCGCGCGCACTGTTCGACGCCGAAGCCGAGGAGCGCGACGTCAAGACAGCCCATGGCTATGCCGTCGAGACCTACTCCGGCGATGAAGCGCGCGAATTGGAACCCGACCTGGGGCCAGGCGTGACCAACGCGGCGACCCACGGCGGCTGGTACTTCGTCACCAATCCGGGGAAAGTGGTGAAGTCGATTGCCGCCAACGTCACGCGCAATGGTGGCACCTTCCTGCTTGATGACGTCAAGCAGATCGTCGTCCGTGATGGAAAGGCCGAGGAACTGCGGCTCGCCAGCGGCAAAAGCCTTCCGCTCGACCGCCTGGTGATCTGCGCCGGCGCCTATTCACACCTGCTCTCTCGGCAGGTGGGCGATCACGTCTTGCTGGAAGCCGAGCGCGGTTATCACATCGTGCTGCCAGACCCCGGCGTCAGGCTCTCGCGCTCGATCACCTATGCGCGGTCGCCCGGTGCGGCAACGCCCATGGAAATGGGGCTGCGTATTGCCGGAAGCGACGAGTTCGCAGGCCTCGAAGCGGCACCCAACTGGAGGCGCGCCGATGCCCTCTATCACAATTTCAAGCGCATCCTGCCCGGTCTCAGCCCCATGGACGAAAAGGCCACGCGCTGGATGGGGCGGCGGCCCGGCACGCCGGACACCCTGCCGGTGATCGGAGCGTCGGCGAAAGTGCCCAATGTCTTCTACGGCTTCGGCCACGGCCACATGGGCCTTACCTGGGGACCGAGCACCGGACGGATGCTTGCCGAGATCATGGCGGGAAAACCCGGCAATGAGGATATGTCGGCATTTCGCGTCAACCGCTTCTGAGACATTGCACCAGGCCCTGCCCGCAAGTCATTGATATGACTCGGGCGCATTTTCGCCGCCTGCTGTGGATAGCGTGTATAATCCTGATTCACGCAAGGAGCCGCCTTACGCGGCTGCTATTGCTAGGCCATCCATGAACACAGTCACTCCACTTCGCCCCTTCGAGCAACCGGCCGATGACGCCGCCGACTTCCGCCAGCCGCCACACAACCTCGAGGCGGAGCAGGCGCTGCTCGGCGCCATCCTCACCAACAATGACGCCTGTGACCGTGTCTCGCAGTTCCTGCAGCCTGAACATTTCTTCGAGGCCCTGCACGCCCGCATCTTTGACGCCGCCTCGAACCTGATCCGCATGGGCAAGCTGGCAACACCGGTGACGCTCAAGAGCTATTTCGAGAACGACGCGACGATGAAGGAGATCGGCGGGCCCGCCTATCTGGCGCGGCTTGCGGCCTCGGCAACGACCATCATCAACGCCGAGGAATATGGCCGCACCGTTCACGAACTTGCGCAGCGCCGGAAGCTCATCGGCATCGGCACCGACATGGTGAACGAGGCCTTTGACGGCGACGTCGAGAATTCGGCGCGCGCCATGATCGAGAAGGCCGAGACCACGCTCTATTCGCTGGCGGAAGTGGACAAATATGGCCGCGGCTTCCAGAACTTCGGCAGGGCCCTGACTGATGCCATCGACATGGCCGCGGCCGCCTTCCAGCGCGACGGGCATCTCTCCGGCCTGTCCACCGGCCTTCGCGACCTCGACGAGAAGATGGGCGGCCTCCAGGCCTCTGACCTCATCATCGTTGCCGGTCGCCCCGCCATGGGCAAGTCGGCGCTCGCCACCAACATCGCCTATCACGTCGCCAAGCACTACAACGCCGAATACCAGCCGGACGGCTCGCTCAAGGTGAAGGACGGCGGCGTCGTCGCCCTCTTCTCGCTGGAAATGTCGGCGGAGCAATTGGCCACGCGCATCATCGCCGAACAGTCGGGCATTCCCTCCGAACGCATCCGCCGCGGCAAGATCACCGAGGACGAGTTCTCGCGCCTCGTCGATGTCAGCCGCGACCTGCAAGCGTTGCCGCTCTACATTGATGCCACCGGCGGCCTGACCATTGCGCAGGTCGCGGCCCGCGCCCGCCGCCTGAAACGCCAGCGCGGCCTTGGCCTCATCGTGGTCGATTACCTGCAGCTTCTCGCGGGCTCGGCGCGCAAGGCCCAGGAAGGCCGCGTGCAGGAGGTCTCGGAAATTACCGTCGGCCTCAAGGCGCTGGCCAAGGAGCTGAATGTGCCGATCATCGCGCTCTCGCAGCTGTCGCGTCAGGTCGAGAACCGCGACGACAAGCGCCCGCAACTGGCGGACCTGCGTGAATCCGGTTCGATCGAACAGGACGCCGACGTGGTGCTGTTCATCTTCCGCGAGGAATATTACCTGCAGCGCAAGGAGCCGCGCCCCGGCACGCCGGAACATCTGACCTGGCAGGACGAGATGAACCGGGCGCTCGGCATCGCCGAAGTCATCATCGGCAAGCAGCGCCACGGCCCCACCGGCGTCGTCGCCCTGCAATTCGAGGCGACACTCACCAAGTTCCAGAACCTCGCCCGGGAATATGTGCCGGAACGCTTCGAGTAGCTTCGCACTTACTAACTTTGCCCACTCCCTCA
>CAZUKI010000202.1:3150-5537 GCA_964620785.1 uncultured Aestuariivirga sp. | reverse complement strand
AGCCATCTTGATAGCAAGGGACAGGCCCATATGGTCGATGTCTCCGACAAGGCTGTGACCAGCCGCAGTGCGACAGCACGCGCAACGGTTCTGGCAGAACCCGCGACCATCGACCTGATCCGCGATGGTGCCGCCAAGAAAGGTGATGTGCTGGCAACTGCGCGGATCGCCGGCATTGCGGCGGCGAAAAGAACTTCTGATCTCATTCCGCTTTGCCACCCCTTGATGATCAGCAAGGTGGCGGTCGAGTTCACGCTCAACTCCGCGAGCATCGATGTCGAAGCCACCGTCAAGGTCGAGGGCAAAACCGGCGTCGAGATGGAGGCGCTCACTGCTTGCTCGGTTGCCTGCCTGACGGTCTATGACATGCTCAAGGCCGTTGACCGTGGCATGCGCATCACGGACCTGCGTGTCGTTGAAAAGACCGGCGGCAAGTCCGGCACTTTCAGGGCGCAATAGGTCATGGCCCTCGTTCCTGTTGATGAGGCCCGCAGCCGGATCCTCAAGGGGGTCAGGCCGCTGCCGGCAGAGCTGGTGAAGCTGCAAAACGCGCGGGGCCGTGTGCTGGCAAAGCCCGTTGCCGCAAAGCGCGACCAGCCACCCTTTGCTGCCTCGGCAATGGACGGGTTCGCCGTGCGCGCGGAAGACACCAACGCGGTCCCTGCCCGCCTCAAGCTGATTGGCAGCAGTGCGGCCGGTCATGGCTTTACCGGGGCGTTGAAAGCTGGAACGGCGGTTCGCATCCTCACCGGCGCACCTCTGCCGCGCGGTGCTGACGCCATCGTCATCCAAGAAAACACCACATACGATGACCGCACCGTGAATGTCCTTCAGCCTGCCATCGCCGGCAAGCACATCCGCCGCAAGGCGCTCGACTTCGCCAGTGGTGACCTGTTGGTCGAAGCGGGCCGGAGGCTGGGGCCCCGCGACATCGGGCTGCTCGCGGCGGGCAATGCCCCGCAGGTTTCTGTCCACAGGAAACCCCGGGTGGTTCTCTTCACCACGGGTGACGAACTTGTGCTGCCCGGGCAGGCTCCGAAGGCACACCAGATCGTGTCGTCGAACAGTCACGCGCTGCAGGCGCTCATCGAAGGTTTTGGCGCTGAGGTCGTGAACCTCGGCATCGTGCGCGACACCCTCAAGGCGACCATTGCCGCAGTCCGCAAGGGGCTTGCCGCTGACATTCTTGTCTCGACGGGTGGGGCCTCCGTTGGTGATACGGATTTCGTGCAGGAAGCATTCAAGGCCTCCGGCGTGCGCATAGATTTCTGGAAAATCGCGCTGCGGCCCGGCAAGCCCTTCATGTATGGCCGCAAGGGCAAGACGCATGTCATGGGACTTCCGGGAAATCCGGTCTCTGCGCTGATTACGGCGCGCATCATGCTCAAGCCGCTGATTGCAGCCATGCAAGGCCTGCCCACTGGTGAACCTGAGGTGCTGGCCCGGCTTGCTACCGCCCTTCCGGCCAATGACAGCCGCCAGGACTACATCCGGGCTACCCTTTCAGTGGACCCGGACGGCAGGCGGACGGCCACACCCTTCGCTGCCCAGGACTCCTCGATGCAGCGCACCCTGCAGCTTTCCCAGGCGCTCATCATCAGGCCTCCCGAGGCGCCTGCGGCCCCTGTTGGAACACAGGTTCCCGTGCTCATTCTGGACTTCTAGAAACGATCAGAAGCAAAACAGTTGCAGAACACAGTAGGAACATGCTAGGCATGTTTCAGTTACGTTCCGATTCCGGCCCGCCGGAAGCACCTGGAGACACCGATGCTGACCCGCAAGCAACTTGAGCTTCTGCTCTTCATAAATTCACGCCTCAAGGAAGAGGGTGTTCCCCCCTCGTTCGAGGAGATGAAGGACGCGCTCAATTTGCAATCCAAGTCGGGTGTGCATCGCCTGATTGTGGCGCTGGAGGAGCGTGGCTTCATCCGGCGCATGGCGAACCGGGCCCGGGCTCTCGAAGTCATCAAGCTGCCTGACTCGCACAGCCCGGCACTGGGCCAGAAGAAGACCGGATTCCGGCCGAATGTCATTGAAGGCAATCTTGGCCGTGCCAAGCCACAGGTTTCGGCTGCCAATGACGGAATGCCGCGAGGCACGTTTGTGCCCCTCATGGGCCGCATCGCCGCAGGTGTTCCGATTGCTGCCATCCAGGACCATTCCGGCAACATCAACGTGCCACCGGAAATGCTCGGAAGTGGCGAGCATTATGCCCTTGAGGTCAAGGGCGACTCGATGATCGAGGCCGGAATTTTCGATGGCGACACGGTGGTGATCCGGCGCGGTGAAACCGCGATCAACGGTGACATTGTGGTGGCTTTGGTCGATGACGAAGAAGCGACACTGAAGCGTCTGCGGAAGAAGGGCGAGTCAATCGCACTCGAGGC
>CAZUKI010000202.1:0-3050 GCA_964620785.1 uncultured Aestuariivirga sp. | reverse complement strand
TTTGTCCGCATGTGCCTTGTCACGGCCCATGAGGTCGGGCTCAAGGATCGGGTGGAACGGGGCGAGGCACCAGTCAAGCCTAGCGAGGTCAATGCTGATCTCTCCCTGCTTTCGCCGCTTGGCAAGGTTCCCGTCCTTTCCACGGACCACAATCACCCGCTCTACGATAGCCGGGTGATCATGGAGTATCTGGCGCATGTCGGTGGCAACCGAACATTCATTCCTGATGACGGCGTGAAGCGCTTCCGTGTGTTGACATTGCTGGCCCTTGCCCAGGGCATGGCCGACGCTGCCGTGCTGCTGCGCTATGAGCTGACCCAGCGGCCGGAAGGAACGCAGTGGCCGGTTTATGCCGAGCGGCTGCGAGCGCGAATCCTGGCCGCCGTCCAAGACATGGAGCAGCAATGGCATGACGTGCTGCAGGGGGTGAATGCCGGCAGTGTCGCTGCGGCCTGTGCGCTTGCCTTCCTTGATCTCAGACACCCGGACCTCGGATGGCGCAACCAGCGGCCAAAACTTGACGCCTTTGCCGCGGCCTTCAACGCCCGCGACAGCATGAAGGCTTGGCCCCTTCCCCTGTCATGACAGACATCAGCACAAAGGTTGTCGTGGTGGGTGCCGGGCCCGCTGGCCTTGTCGCCGCGGCGCTGCTTGCCCATGAAGGTGTTCCTTGCGTTCTTGTTGGGCCACGGGCAGCGGAGGATCCGCGCACCATGGCGCTCATGGCGCCATCCGTTCGCCTGCTGGAGCGGATCGGGGCATGGACGCCCGCCTTGCTCAGTTCCTGCGCACCCTTGCGGCACCTTCAAATTTTTGATGACACGGGCAACATGATCGAGGCGCCGCCACTGCGCTTCGCCGCCAGTGAACTGCATCTCGAAGCCTTTGGCTGGAACGTTCCCCTTGCCGCTCTGGTGCCGGCACTCCAGGAAATACTGGCAAGCCGCCAGGTGGAGATTGTTTCAGACAAGGTTGTTTCCGTTGAGGCCGGTGATGCGGCAATCACCCTGCGGACGGAACTTGGGACAACGGTTACTGCTGCCGCCGCGATTGCTGCGGATGGCGCGCGCTCCATGTTGCGCCAGGCAGCTGGCATTGCCGTTCAGGATTGGTCTTTCGACCAGGATGCCATGGTTGCCAATTTCGACCACACGGGTTCGCATGACGACACTTCGACCGAGTGGCACCGTCAGGGCGGCGTCTTCACGACAGTTCCCCTGCCCGGCAGGCGCTCCAGCCTCGTCTGGCTCGACAAGCCCAAGGCAATTGCCAGCCTCATTGCGTTATCACCTGAGGCGCTCGCCACGGAAATTCAGCTTGCAAGCCACGGCCTGCTTGGCCTCGTCAGCAACGTCTCGCGGCCGCGGCGCTTTCCCATGCGCGGTGTTTCTGCGGAACACTATGGCGCCCGTCGCGTCTTCCTGGTCGGCGAAGCCGCGCATGTCTTTCCGCCGGTCGGCGCCCAGGGCCTCAACATGTCACTGCGTGACATAGGCCATGCCGTTGAGCTGATCCGGGACGCGGTTGACCCGGGAGCGAGCCAGGTCCTTTCTGCCTATGATCTCAGGCGAAAGCCCGACATCGAGCCACGCCAGCTTGCGATCAGTGCCGTCAACCACACGCTCCTCGCGGAATCGGTCGCCCCACATGCCTTGCGGGCCCTTGGTTTGCGCGTCATGTCACTTGTGCCCCCGCTTCGCGACTATGTGATGCGTGAAGGGCTGTCGCCGCAGTCGCGCCTGCCGGAGATGATGCGCGGCTAATTGCGGCTCATGTGCTGGAGCACAAAGACAATCACGGGAATGGTGATTACCGAAAAGATGGTGGTGATGATCACCGCCGAGCCTGAGCCCGCCACATAGGCATTGTATTGCCGCGAGAGGATGAAGGCGTTGCCAGCGGTTGGAAGGGCAGCCATCATCACCGCCGCCTGCAGCCATACCTGATCGGCCGAAACAAGATAATTCACGGCGAGGAACGCCAATGCAGGCTGCAGCAGCAGCTTGATCACGACCAGTGATGGCATTTCGCGGCCCACGGTGGGCCTGCCGCGCAATGCGACGGTGACGCCCATGGCAAAGAGCGCGACTGGGCCTGCCGCCTTCATCCACATCTCCAGAATCCCAAGCAAGGCGCCCGTGGGCTGCACGCCGGTTGCCGAGGCGAGTACGCCAAGCAGGGTTGCAATGATGAAAGGATGGCTGAAGACGTCACGAAGCAGCTTTGTCACCAGTCCGGCACGGCTGCCCTGTGCGCCGCCAGCGCTTGCGAAGGCCGCCGTCAGGACGAATTCCACCGTGCAATCGAAACAGAAGACCAGGGCCGCGGGGACGGCCGCCTCCGGCCCAAAGAACGCCACGGCGAGCGGCAGGCCCATGTAGCCGACATTGCCATAGCTTGCCGAGGTGCCTTGCAGGGCGGCCTCACGGAGTGAGGCTCCAAACAGCCGCCAGGACAACAGCAACATCAGCAGGAAACAGGCCGCGGTGACACTTGCGGTCGCGCCCACAAACCCCGGATTGGCGAGCTTTTCCAGTGGTGTTGCCGCCACGACCAGGAAGATCAGCGCCGGGAGTGCAAAGTAGATGACGAAGACATTGAGCCAGGCAAGGCCCTCCTCGCCGATCTTCCAGATCCGCCCGGCGATGACGCCAGCAAGAATCAGGCCGAAAAATGGTAGGGCAACAGTCAAAATTTCGAGCATTTCGTCCTCTTGCCTTCGCAGGGCACCCTTGGCAATCAGTACCTATGAACAAGATGCCGCAAGCCAAGTTTGCCATCGGCCAGATCGTCAAGCACAGGCTGTTTGACTTCCGTGGCGTGATTTTCGATGTGGACCCGGTCTTCAGCAATACCGATGAATGGTACAACGCCATTCCTGCGGATTCCCGGCCACGCAAGGACCAGCCCTTCTATCATCTGCTCGCCGAGAACGACGAAACCGAGTATGTCGCCTATGTCTCGGAACAGAACCTGCTGGCAGACGAAGTGCCGTCGCCGGTCCGGCACCCGCAGGTGCGCGACTACTTCGAAGGTTATGACCAGAAGCA
>CAZUKI010000201.1:0-5576 GCA_964620785.1 uncultured Aestuariivirga sp. | reverse complement strand
ACTTCGACTGCGAAATAGGTCAGAACGCCATCGGCGCCGGCGCGCTTGAATGACATGAGAGACTCGGTGACTACCCGTGCCGGATCAAGCCAGCCGTTCTTGCAGGCCGCCATGATCATCGCGTATTCACCCGACACCTGATAGGCGAAGGTGGGGACGCCGAACTCGCGCTTCACCCGCGATACGATGTCGAGATAGGGCATGCCGGGTTTCACCATCACCATGTCCGCGCCCTCGGCAAGGTCGATTGCAACTTCCCGCGTGGCTTCATCCGAATTGGCCGGGTCCATCTGGTAGGTTTTCTTGTCACCGGAAAGCATCGCCCCGGAGCCAACCGCATCACGGAACGGGCCATAGAAGCCTGAGGCATACTTGGCGGCATAGGACATGATCTGCACATCCTGCAGGCCCTTGGCTTCCAACGCCTGGCGGATTGCAGCAACGCGTCCATCCATCATGTCGGAGGGCGCGATGATGTCACAGCCCGCTTCGGCCTGGACCAGTGCCTGCTGCACCAGCACCTCCACGCTCTCGTCGTTGATGATGCGGCCATCACGCAGAAGCCCGTCGTGACCGTGCGAGGTGTAGGGGTCCAGCGCCACGTCGCACATGATGCCGATGCCGGGCACCGCTTTCTTGATTGCGCGAACAGCGCGGCACACGAGGTTGTCCGGGTTGAGGGCTTCTTCGCCGCCGGCCGTGCGTTTCGCCGGGTCCGTATTTGGAAAGAGTGCGATGGCGGGAATGCCAAGCTGCTCTGCCTCTCGAACCCGTTCAACGGCGATGTCGATCGACTGACGGAACACGCCAGGCATGGACGCCACAGGTTCCTGGCTGCCCTTTCCATCAATGACAAAGAGGGGCCAGATGAGATCGGCAGCGGTAAGCCGGTGTTCGGCAACCAGTGCGCGCGCCCAGGCGCTTTTCCGGTTGCGGCGCATGCGCAAGGCAGGGAAGGAAGGTGTCATGGCCCGTCCATATCAGGCCGGAAGGCCCATGAGAATGCCCCCGGGAATGGCCGCTTTGCCGCAAGCTGGAGGTGGTTGCCGGGGTGTTTTCCGGCCGTTTGCGGGGCTTTTCCGCGGTCACCAATTCTAAACCTTGCCGAAAAACCCTCCATAAACTGTCCGCGAAGATGGCGCAAAATATCGAAAATATAAGACCAAATTTACCGAGACTCTTCAGGTCACTTAAACGCACAGCGCATAAATTCCTGTCCATGCGGGGAATGGACAAAGAAGCCGTTCCCACAAACAAGGGATAGGTGGATCAATGAATACTCAGGTGCTGGGAAACCTGGCGGTGCAGCCAGTTGAACCCAAAAGGCAGAACATCAAGCATCGCTACATGGAGTCGCTGACGCTCATCGAGCGTTTGCACCGCCGCCTGCTTGATGTGATCAAGGATGACTTCGAGCGTACGGGTGAGAAGGAAGTGAACCCGGTTCAGGCGCTGCTGCTGTTCAACATCTCTGATGCTGAACTGACGGCAGGCGAACTGAAGACCCGTGGTCACTACCAGGGATCGAACGTTTCTTACAATCTGAAGAAGCTGGTTGAAGCAGGTTACGTCAACCATGAGCGGTCAAGCGCCGACAAGCGTTCAGTGCGTATCAGCCTGACCCCGAAGGGCGGGGAGATCCGTGCCCGCGTTGACGCCATGTACAACCGTCAGCTTCAGGCAATCGAGGAAGTCGTCGGCATTTCCGCCGAGGAGTTCGAGCGCATCAACAAGGCTCTGACCCGCCTTGAGCGCTATTGGACCGATCAGATTCTCTACCGTCTGTAATAGACAGTCCAAAACAGGAACATTGCAGCGCGACTCACGAAAGTGGGTCGCGTGCATTTTTGTGCCCGGTCCAGACGCTGTTGCGCAAATGCCGCAATGCCTGGAAATTGCGCACAAGGCCTGTTTTGGGCCTGATTCTCCTGATTCAAGACCCCCATATTGCGAGACCTACCTATGTCGCCTTCGTGTTTTGACGGGTAGGACTGGGGCTGGTATTACCAACTGGCTATTCCTTTGACCGGGCTTGATGGCACACACGAGGTGATGATGGGTTTTCGCGGCACGATTGGCCGATTGGGCAAGTTTGCTTTCGCATTGGCGGGAACAGTTGCTGTATGCGCGGTTTTGGCCGCAACAAGCTTGCCGTCGAACGCGGCAACCGTGGCGCCGAACAATGCCAAGCTGACGACGCAGACGGAACTGCTGGTCAACAAGAAGGTGCTGCCAATGCTCACCGAGCAGTCAGCGGGCCAGCTCGAAGGCATCGTGCAGCGCTATCGTGACGTGGTTTCAAACGGCGGCTTTCCCAAGGTTCCGGTTGGCACCTACAAGAAGGGCAAGCAGAGCAAGTCCATCGCCGTGCTGAACCGGCGCCTTTACCTGGAAGGCTATCTGCGCGTCGAGGCGACCCAGGGCGAATTTGAGCAGATCTACACCAGCGCGACGGAAGACGCCGTTCGCCGCTACCAGCGCAACCTCGGGCTTGAGCAGTCCGGCAAGGTCGATGCCGCGACGCTGCGTGAACTGAACATTCCGGCAGCCCAGCGCCTGCGTACCATCGAAGCCAACATCGAACGCCTGCGCACTTATTCGCAGGATCTCGGCACACGCTATCTTGTGGTCAATGTTCCCAGCCAGCAGATCGAGGCGGTGAGCAATGGCTATGTTTATTCTCGGCACAACGCTGTTGTCGGTCGCGAAGATCGCCCGACGCCAGTTGTGGCGACCGCTCTCTCGGACGTGATCTTCAATCCCTACTGGAACGCACCGGCCTCGATCGTCGAGCGTGACCTGATTCCCAAGCTGTTGTCGGACCGCAATGTCCTGCAAGAGATGAACATCAAGGTGTTCCAGGGATTCGGTGGACCGGAGATTGATCCGCGCTCGGTCAATTGGCGCAGCGCCGTTGCCGACGACTATCACTTCCGCCAGGAGCCGGGCGAGGGCAATGCCATGGCCACGGCCAAGATCAATTTCCCGAGCCCGTTCGGCATCTACCTGCATGACACGCCTGACAAGGTCTATTTCAAGACCGGACACCGTTTCTACAGTTCAGGCTGTGTGCGCGTGGACAAGGTCGCCATTCTCCTTGACTGGATTCTCAATGGCCAGGACGGCATCGGCGCACCGCAGATCGCTTCCTACGCGGAAACGCTGGAGAACCATGAAGTCAAGCTCGTCGGTCCGCCGCAGCTTCGCGTCACCTATCTGACCGCCTGGCCCGTGGGCAACACAGTTGCCTTCCGCGACGACATCTATGATCTCGACAACAGCGGCTTCATCGTCGGCCAGCCCATGCCGGTCGGCGAATTGAGCGATGATGGCCAGCGTTTCGTGCTGAAGCCTGTGCCGCGCAAGCCCTCTGCCGTCGATGAGGATGAGTTTGGCGGCTTCTTTGCCTTCCGTTCGCGGAACAAGAGCAACCAGTATGTGACCAACGCCAGCACCGATGGAACGACGGTGCCGCGCAAGCGCCGTTCGATCTTCGGTGGCCTCTATGACGAGGATCTGGGGACAGCCAATTCGGCCCAGAAGAAGAAGGCTGCGGTGGTGGATGACTCCACGACTGGAAAGAAGAAGTTGAAGAAGTCGAGCGACGCGCCCGGCCTCTTTGACTGGGAAGCCTATCGCAACGGCCAGAAGAAGGACGCCTCGAACACGGCCAAGAAGAAGCCGGTCGTGAAGAAGGACGTCGCCCTCAAGGACAAGACGGCGACCGACAGCAAGGCCGTGGCAAAGAAGGTCGATGACAAGAAGGCTGTTGCCAAGAAGCCAGTTGTCACTGACACAAAGAAGAAGCCTGATTGCAAGGCGGCCGCCGATGGCAAGCTGCCGAAGGGTTGCCCGATCGATGAGGCTGCCGCCAAGAAGGCCCCCAAAGCCACAGTGGAAGAAACTGCGGCGAACTAGCGCTGCGACAGTTCTGGCCCTGATTCCGTTCCCGCTTTGCTGTTAGCGGGACGGTACGTGCACGGAGTAACCTGTCATGCCGGCCAACCCCTATGAAACTGTTTTCGAGCAATGCCTTTCCGGCTTGAAGCGGGAAGGGCGCTATCGCAGCTTCGCTGACCTGAAGCGTCAATGCGGGCAGTTTCCCCGGGCGACCATGCGCCTCGCCTCCGGCGAAGACCGCGAAGTCATTGTCTGGTGCTCCAATGACTATCTCGGCATGGGCCAGCACCCCGCGGTTCTGGCGGCGATGCATGAAGCGCTCGAAGCCGTTGGCGCGGGTTCCGGTGGCACGCGCAACATTTCCGGCACGACGCGCTACCATGTCGAACTGGAGCAGGAACTGGCCGCGCTGCATGGCAAGGAAGCAGCACTCCTGTTCAACTCGGGTTACATGGCAAACGATGCTTCGCTTGCCGCGCTGTCGAAACTGTTTCCCGGTTGCCTGCTGATCTCGGACGCCAAGAACCACGCCTCGATGATCGAAGGCATACGCCATGGCGGTGCCGAAAAGGTAATCTGGCGGCACAATGACCTGGCGGACCTGCAGCGCATCCTGAAAGGCGCGGGCAAGGCGCGTGCCAAGATCATCGCCCTTGAATCAGTTTACTCCATGGACGGCGACGTGGCGCCGCTGGCCGCCATCTGCGATCTGGCCGAGGAGCACAACGCCTATCTCTACCTCGATGAGGTCCATGCCGTCGGCATGTATGGCCCGCATGGCGGCGGTATCGCCGAACAACTGGGCCTTTTGGGCCGCATCGACCTGATCGAAGGAACGCTGGCCAAGGCCTTCGGCACCCAGGGCGGCTACATTGCCGGAAGTGCCGCGGCTGTTGACGCGATCCGCTCCACGGCACCCGGCTTCATCTTCACAACCTCGATTTCCCCGGTGATCGCCGCCGGTGCACTTGCCGCCATCCGCCATCTTAAGGCATCGAGCACGGAACGGACGCTTCAGCAGCGCCATGCCGCGCAACTGCGGGCAGCGCTCCGCGAGCAGGGGCTTCCGGTGCAGAACGCGCCGAGCCACATTGTTCCGGTGATCGTGGGCGACGCCATCCTGTGCAAGGAACTGACCGACCGCCTGCTGGTGGAGGAAGGCATCTATGTGCAGCCCATCAACTACCCGACCGTAGCCCGGGGCGACGAACGCATCCGCCTGACGCCCGGCCCCTTCCACACGCCTGACCTCATCGCCGGGCTGGTCGGGGCGCTGGCGCGGCTTTGGCCGGAAATGGGCCTGCGGAAGGTCGCTTAGGGAAAAGCCCCCCACGCGACGAGAAGGCTATGGACCCGGTTGCGCCTGACCGTATAGAGCAGGCGCCCATATCGGAGGTTCCCATGGCCAAGAAAGCAGCCCGCAAGCCCGCAAAGAAGGCAAAGCCCCTGTATCCGGGCTTCTTCAAGGACAAGCTCGTCAAGACTGATCCCAAGATCGCGCGGGCCATCCAGTCCGAGCTTTTGCGCCAGCAGAACGAGATTGAACTGATCGCCTCCGAGAACATCGTCTCGCGCGCCGTGCTGGAAGCGCAGGGCTCGGTCATGACCAACAAATATGCCGAGGGCTATCCGGGCCGCCGCTACTATGGCGGCTGCCAGTATGTGGACCAGTCCGA
>CAZUKI010000200.1:2290-5611 GCA_964620785.1 uncultured Aestuariivirga sp. | reverse complement strand
CCCGACCAGCGTCGCCATGCCCGTTTCGAGCCAAAGGACAAGCACACAAACCTGACACTGCCGGATGGGCGCAGCTACCCATGTGAAGTGCAGGACATTTCGATTTCAGGATGCGCCATCAAGACGGAAGTGATGCCCAGCATCGGCACTGCACTCATGGTCGGCAAGATGAAGGGCCGCGTCGTGCGCTATCTCGAGAATGGTGTCGGCATCGAATTCACCAGGCAACTCGCTGCCGAGGAAGACTGACTACAGGTCGACGACGTCCACCACGCCATTGGCAGCCTTCAGCGCGCCCCTGATCTGTGGCGAAACCACGAATTTGCTGCCGAGTGAAATATCAATCTCGCGCCCACTTTCGGTAATCAGCGTGACGACGACTGGCGCCTTGCCGCCGGCCTGCAGGCGCTTTGCAATCGAATCCACCGGCACCGCGTCACGCACGAATATCTGAAGGCCCTGCACCGCCTTCTCGGCTGCCTTGTCGAGGGCCTCGACACCCTGCAGGCGCAGTTTGACATCTTCGCCATCAACGTCCGCCTCGATGCGCAAGAGCACAGATTTGCCCGGCTCCAGCAGGTCGCGCGCCTGGCTCAACGTGTCGGCAAAGCAGACCGCCTCGAACTGGCCGGAGGGATCAGAGAAGCCGACAAAGGCAAAGCGGTTCCCGGCCTTGGAGCGGCGCTCCTGGCGCTGCGTGACGGTTGCGGCGAGTTTGCCCGCCGTGACGCCGGCTGACTTCACCTTGGCGATGAAGCTGGCATGGGTTTCGATGCCGAGGCGCGCCAGCACCTTGCCGTAGTCATCGAGGGGATGGCCCGACAGGTAGAAGCCCACGGCCTCGAATTCATGGGCCAGCTTGTCCATGGGAAGCCAGTTTTCGCGCGGCGGCAGGACAATTTCCGCCGCCGCAGCCTTGCCGCCTCCGAAGAGATCGTTCTGCCCGGCTGCCTGCTCAGTCGTTGCGCGGTTCGACAGGCCGATCAGCATGTCGATGGCCTCAAGCAACTGGGCGCGATTGCGGTTGAGGCAGTCGAAGGCACCGGACTTGACGAGGCTTTCCAGTGCCCGGCGGTTCAGAGCCTTGGCGTCGACGCGGCGCGCAAAATCCACAAGCGTTGTAAAGGGGCCACCCTCCTCGCGCCTGGCGACAAGATGTGCGACCGCACCTGCCCCCACATTCTTCAGTGCCGCAAGGGCATAGATGATGGCACCATCACGAACGTCAAACTCAGTGCCGCTGCTGTTGACGGAGGGTGGCACCACCGCGATGCCAAGCCGCGCCGCTTCCTGCCGGAACAGCATGAGCTTGTCGGTGTTGCCCATGTCGAGGGTCATGGAGGCAGCAAGAAATTCCACCGGATACTTGGCCTTGAGATAGGCCGTCTGGTAGCTGATGTAGGCATAAGGCGCGGAGTGTGACTTGTTGAAGCCATACTCTGCGAACTTGGCGCAGGCGTTGAACACTTCGACAGCGAGCTGTTCGGAATAGCCGCGCTCGATCGCCCCCTTGATGAAGGTGCCGCGCTGCTCATCCATTTCCTTCTGGATCTTCTTACCCATGGCGCGACGCAGAAGGTCGGCCTGGGCCAGCGTATAGCCAGCCATGTCGCGGGCCACCTGCTGCACCTGTTCCTGATAGGTGATGATGCCGTAGGTTTCTTTGAGGATCGGCTCCAGGACCGGATGGAGATACTGCACCGGCTCCTTGCCGAGCTTGCGCGCACAATAGAGCGGAATGTTCGCCATGGGACCGGGGCGGAACAGCGCCACCAGTGCGATCAGGTCTTCGAAACGGTCGGCGTGCATCGCCCGCACCGCGTCCCGCATGCCTGAACTTTCCAACTGGAACACGCCGACCGTATCACCATGCGAGAGCATCTTGTAGGTTTCCGCATCATCGAGCGGTATCTTGCGCGCATCGAAATCGGGCACCCTGCGGCGGATCAGCTTTTCTGCTTTGGCGATGACCGTCAGGGTCTTGAGGCCAAGAAAGTCGAACTTCACCAACCCCGCCTTCTCGGCATATTTCATGTTGTATTGCGTGGCGGGAAGGCCCGAACGCGGATCGCGGTAGAGCGGCACCAATTGTTCCAAGGGCCTGTCACCGATGACAATTCCGGCGGCATGGGTCGAGGCGTTGCGGTAAAGCCCTTCGAGCTTGAGGGCGATGGCAAACAACTCCTTCACCACGGGGTCGCGGTCACGCTCTTCCTGCAGGCGTGGTTCACCGTCGATGGCTTCCTGCAGGGTTACTGGTTTGGCAGGGTTCATGGGGATCATCTTCGAGAGACGGTCCACATGGCCGTAGGACATCTGCAAGACGCGGCCGACATCGCGCGTCACCATGCGGGCCTGCAGCTTGCCGAAGGTGATGATCTGGGCAACGTTTTCCTTGCCGTAACGGGCCTGCACATAGTCGATGACCTCGTCGCGCCGCTCCTGGCAGAAGTCGACGTCGAAGTCGGGCATCGACACACGGTCCGGGTTGAGGAAGCGCTCGAAGAGCAGGTTGAAACGCAGCGGGTCCAGGTCAGTGATGGTGAGCGAATAGGCCACGAGCGAGCCTGCCCCAGAGCCACGACCAGGACCCACCGGAATGCCCTGCCCCTTCGCCCACTTGATGAAGTCGGCCACGATCAGGAAGTAGCCGGCGTATTTCATCGAGATGATGACCGAAAGCTCGAACTCCAGCCGCCGATCATAGTCCTCGCGAGTCATGCCCGGCGACAGCCCGCCTTCGGCGAGGCGCGCTTCCATGCCATTTCGAGCCTGGACGCGCAGCTCTTCGGCTTCGTCGCCAGAGCCGAAGCGCGGCAGGATGGGGGCCTTGCCCTTGACGAAATAGGCACAGCGCCGGGCAATCTCGATGGTGTTCTCGATGGCCTCGGGAATGTCCGCAAACAAGGCTGCCATCTCGCCCTGCGACTTGAAATAGTGCTCCGGCGTGAGTCTCCGGCGGTCCTCTGCTGAAATCACCTCGCCCTCGGCAATGCAGATCAGGGCGTCGTGAGCCGTAAAGTCATCTGCGGTTGCGAAGTAGGGTTCATTTGTGGCGACGAGTGGAATGCCCTGTTCGTAGGCGATGGCGATCAGGCCTTCTTCGGCTGCCCTCTCCTGTTCCGTGCCGTGGCGTTGAAGTTCGACATAAAAGCGGTTGCCGAACAGTTCCTTGAGGCGCAGCGCGATGGCCTCGGCATGGGCGCGCTGTCCCAGCACCAGTTCGGCATTGATCGGGCCTGCGGGACCACCTGACAGGCAGATGAGGCCCTCGGCACACTCTTCAAGCAAAGTCCAAGGCACATGCGGTTCGTCACTGGC
>CAZUKI010000200.1:0-2190 GCA_964620785.1 uncultured Aestuariivirga sp. | reverse complement strand
AGGCCGAATGGCAGCGCAGGTGAATGAAGGTCGGTGCGGGCATCGCGAAAGTCATACCATAGCGCGGTGCTCAGGCGATTCTGCCAGTCTCGCTTTTCACCGGTTTTTTCTGGCGAGGCACGGCAGGCCAGCGGCATTGTATTTGCCGCATAGCTTGCGCGCCTCGGCCTGCGAGGCAGCACCGACCATGACGAGGACCATGCGGCGGCTGCCGCGAGAAAGATTGCGCTGCCGGGCCAACATGGGTGTCACGTCGTTGAGAAGTGCCGGGAAGCGCAGTTTCAGGCGATGAAACAGAGCGAGCGCCCTCGCCTCGCTCTGGTTTGCCGCCAGCAGCACGCCATAGGGCTTTTTCGGGCCAAGCCTAACGCCCGGCGCCGGAAGCGTGGACTGACGCGAAGCAAGGCTGACGCATTGGGCGGCAAAGTCACTGCCTTCGCCCAGTGACGGAATAACGTGGTTGGCATTTCTGTCTTTCCAGTCCTCGGCTGACCGACCAGTGATGAAAGCCACATAGTCCCGGGTTTCCTCGGGCAGGCCGCGGCGCCCGGCAAGCCAGTCTCCGACCCGTTCCTCACCGGCGTTGTAGGCGGCGGCGGCAAGGCCGAGATTGCCGAACTGCTTGCCGAGATCGGACAGGAAGGAGGCAGATGCGGCAACCGCGCCGAGTGGCTCAAAGGGATCTTCGAGTTTTCGCCGCTCTGCCGTCTCGGGCATGAACTGGGCAATGCCCTGTGCGCCCTTGGGGCTCACGGCATTGGGGTCGAACAGGCTTTCCTTCCAGAGGAGGCGCGCGAAAAAATTCCGGTCAAGGCCGTGGGCGCCAGCCGAGGTGTCAACTGCCGCGCAGATGGTTTTGGCGAAGGCTGCGCGGTCCGGCTTGGTGGCAGCCGAGGCCGGCTGCAACATCACCATAGCAACGAGTGCCAGGCTAGCCTTTGACCAGCTTGCCATTGTCGAGGACGACGGTACGTGTCATGCGCGCCGCCAACTCCACATTGTGCGTGGCAATGAGCGCGCCGAGCCCCTCCTCCCGGATCAGCCGCATGAATTCTTCCTGCACCAGCGCCGCCGTGCCGGGATCAAGGTTGCCGGTTGGCTCATCGGCCAGCAGCAGCAAAGGCTTGTTTGCCAGGGCGCGGGCGATGGCGACACGCTGCTGCTCGCCGCCGGACAATTCGGCAGGGCGGTGGTCCATGCGATGATCGAGCCGCATGCGGGTGAGCAGGTCACGAGCACGCTGCTGGGCGGCGAGCCTGGAGGCGCCCGCGATCAGTTGCGGCATCACGACATTCTCAAGCGCTGAGAATTCCGGCAGCAGATGATGGAACTGATAGACGAAGCCGACGCCGATGCGGCGCACACGGGTGCGCGAGGCGTCATCCATGGCGGTGCAGTCCTGCCCCGCCACCATGACGACGCCAGAGGTGGGCCGCTCCAGCAGCCCGGCAATATGCAACAGCGATGACTTGCCGGAACCTGACTGGCCGAGCAGTGCCACCACTTCACCTGCCCGCACGTCGAGCGACAGTTCGTCGAACACGCGCAATTCACCATCACCCTCGCCGAAATGGCGCGAGACCGAGCGAAGCGAAAGAGCCGGATGCAGTTTCATTCGTACCTGAGCGCCTCGACGGGATCGAGCCTGGCTGCACGCCATGACGGATAGAGTGTTGCCAGGAAAGTGAGCAGCAAAGTGAGCAGAACGATGGCCGCAACCTGAATGGGCTCGATACGGGCCGGAAGCTGGGCGAGATAGTAGAGTTCGGCGTTGAAGGCATCGACGCCGCTGATCAGCTGGATGCCCTTGCGGATGTTTTCTGCATTCCAGGCGATCAGAAGTCCAAGGATGAGGCCAGCAATCGTGCCGGTGACGCCAACCGCGGCGCCGGTCAGGAAGAACACGCGCTGCATGGCCGCCGAAGTGGCACCCATGGTGCGGAGGATTGCGATGTCGCGCGACTTGTCCTTCACAAGCATGGTGAGGCCCGAAATGATGTTGAGGGCGGCAACCAGCACAATCATAGCCACGATCAGAAAGAGCATGTTGCGCTCAACAGTCAGCGCCGTGAAGAAGGCCTGATTGCGGTCCTGCCAGGTCTGGATCATCAGGCCCTCGCCTGCTGCCTCGCTGATGCCGGTCAGGTCCGCCCTGATGTTGTCGGGGTTGGTGACATTGATCTCGAGGGC
>CAZUKI010000199.1:3777-5665 GCA_964620785.1 uncultured Aestuariivirga sp. | reverse complement strand
TCGCCCTCACCGGGCAGGAAGACGAGAAGGCTTCCCGTGGTTTCACGCAAGGCGCGCTGCACGGCCTTCAGCGTATCATCGACAAGGCTCTGGCGCGTTGTCCCGCCAAGATGAGTGACGGCAACCGGAAACATGCGGCCGTGGGTCTCAATGACGGGCGCCCCATCCAGGTGTTGCGACAATGCCTGGCTGTCGAGCGTTGCCGACATGACGAGAATGCGCAGATCGGCACGCAGACCACGCTGCACATCGAGGGCGAGCGCCAGGGCAAGGTCGGCATCGAGCGAGCGCTCGTGGAACTCATCGAAAATGAGAAGGCCGGTGTCCTGCAATTCAGGATCGCCCAGCAGACGCCGCGTCAGGATGCCTTCGGTGACAACCTCGATCCGCGTCCTGGCCGAGACCTTGCGTTCAAGGCGCACGCTGTAGCCCACCGTGCCGCCCATTTGCTCGCCCAGCGTTTCGGCCATGCGGCGCGCGGCGGCGCGGGCCGCCAGCCTTCTTGGCTCGAGCATGACGATCTTGCGCCCCTCGAGCCAGGGTTCATCGCGCAAGGCGAGGGGCACGCGGGTGGTCTTGCCGGCGCCGGGCTCTGCCACGAGGATGGCATTCGGCTTCTCCCGCAATGCTGCCTTGAGGTCCGGGACAATGCGATCGACGGGAAAGTCCATGGGGGATGTCTTAGGCGACTTCGCCGGCCCAGGGCGGATCAGCGCCCGGCCGCGAAACGGTGACCGCGGCACATTTCATGGCGAAGGCCGCGGCGGCCTCAAGTTCTGCTTCGGTGAGCGCGGTAATGGCCCTTTTCGTCAACAGGCCCTTGCCATTGAGCTGGGTGAGAAGCCCGGCAGTGAAGGTGTCGCCTGCGCCCACCGTATCCGCAACCTTCACCTTCGGTGCGGCAACCGAGAGCGTGTGCTGGCGCGTGAAGACGTCAACGCCGCTGGCGCCACGGGTGACGGCGACCAGCCTTGCCCCCGACCTGAGCCAGGCCCTTGCCGTTGCCGGAATGCCCTTCCCGCCTGTCATCCAGGCGACATCCTCATCCGACACCTTGACGATATCGGCCAAGGCGATCAGCCGGGAAAGGCGGGCCAGGTGCTTCTTGCGATCGGTGATGACGGTTGGCCTGATGTTGGGATCGAGCGAGATGACGCGCGCGCCGGCGTTGCGCTTGAGCAATGTTTCGTAAGTGGAGCCGCAGGGTTCAGGGATCAGGCTGATGGAGCCGAAATGCAATGCCGAAACCTGCCGGGGCAGGGCCGGGATGTCGGACTTTTCCAGCATGCGCCCCGCCGAGCCCTCGTCGATGAAGGAATAGCGGGCATGGCCATCGCTCAATTTCACCAGGGCCAGGGTGGTGTGGCGGTCCTTGCGCTTCAGGAAGCGGGTGGAGACACCGGCCGCCGCGAGAGCCGCGACAATGCCATCACCAAAGAAATCACGGGAGACACCGCAGAACAGGCCCGTCTTGGTGCCGAGACGGCCGAGGGCGATGGCGGTATTGTACACCGAGCCGCCATTGAAGGGCTGATAGACGTCCGTGCCGTCCACGCCCTTGCGCGGCAGCATGTCGATCAGGGCTTCGCCGCAGCACAGGATCATCGCGAACTCCTTTTTTACGAGTCTCTAACCATGCGCCCCCGGAATGGCAACAAACCGCTCCCATTCGGCATTTGCAAAGGCATCCGGCGGCGTGTAGAGGGGCGCCTGAGGTGCGTACCTCAAAAGCCGGTTCCGGCCCCAGTCGCACTGATTTCCATAAGCCCATGAGACCCAGACCGATGACCGCCCGCACCATTCCCGTTGAGCTTTTCGACCTCGTGATCTTCGGCGCCACGGGCGACCTGGCGCAGCGCAAGCTGCTGCCGGGCCTGTTCCACCGCGA
>CAZUKI010000199.1:0-3677 GCA_964620785.1 uncultured Aestuariivirga sp. | reverse complement strand
CGCCTGGGAACACATGGCATGGTGACGGCGCAATCGCGGGTGGTTGTCGAAAAGCCAATCGGCAAGGACGGTGCCTCGGCGGCAGCCATCAATGATGCGGTGGGCAAGGTCTTCAAGGAAAGCGCCATTTACCGCATCGACCACTATCTCGGCAAAGAGACCGTGCAGAACCTCATGGCACTGCGCTTCGCCAATGCCCTGTTCGAACCCTTGTGGAACTCACGCTACATCGACCATGTGCAGATCACCGTGGCGGAAACCCTCGGTGTCGAGGGCAGGGCCGGTTACTACGATACGGCAGGGGCCCTGAGAGACATGGTGCAGAACCACATCCTGCAGCTTCTGTGCCTCGTTGCCATGGAACCGCCGACCTCGTCTGATGCCGATGCGGTGCGTGACGAGAAGCTGAAGGTGCTGAAGGCGCTGAAGCCCTTCACCGCCGAACGCATGGAACAGTACATCGTGCGCGGACAATACACGGCAGGTGCCACGCCGGAAGGGCCGGTGCCGGGCTACCTCGAGGAGCTTGGCAATCCTGACTCGAGCACCGAAACTTTCGTGGCGCTGCGCTGCGAGGTCGGAACCTGGCGCTGGAACTCGGTGCCCTTTTACCTGCGCACGGGAAAACGCCTGCCCAAGCGGCAATCGGAGATCGTCATCGAGTTCAAGCCCATCCCGCACAACATGTTCGGACGCGCGGCCGGAACCGTATCACAGAACAGGCTGGTCATCCGCCTGCAGCCCGACGAGGGCGTCAAGCTCTGGCTGATGATCAAGGACCCCGGCCCCGGCGGCATGCGCCTTGCTCATGTGCCGCTCGACATGAGCTTTGCGGAAGCCTTCAACGTGCGCAATCCCGATGCCTATGAACGCCTGATCATGGATGTGGTGCGCGGCAACCAGACATTGTTCATGCGCCGTGACGAAGTGGCGGCGGCATGGAAATGGGTCGATCCCATTCTCGACCATTGGAAGTCGAGCCCCGATGCGCCGCGCCCCTACACTGCTGGCACATGGGGGCCTGCTGCATCAGTGGCGCTCATCGAACGCGATGGCAACACCTGGCAGGAATCAGCCTGAGGTGATCGCGGCACGCCATCTCTTCGACAACCGGCAGGCATTGGCGGACGGGCTGGCAGGCGCAGTCAGCGCCGCGCTCTCGCGGGTGATCAGTGACACTGGCAAGGCGGTGCTTGCAGTCTCGGGCGGGACAACCCCGGCCCTGTTCTTCACTTCCCTGTCCAAGGCAGAGATTTCCTGGGACAAGGTGACGGTGACGCTTGTCGATGAGCGGCAAGTGGCGCCTGACAATCCACGCTCCAATGCGAGGCTTGTGCAGCAGGCGCTGCTCACCGGCAGGGCCGCCACGGCACGGTTCGTGCCGCTGTTCGGGAACACCGCCGCTGCCGCGAAACTGAAACCCGACGTTGCCGTGCTGGGAATGGGTGAGGACGGACACACGGCTTCGTTCTTTCCGGGTGGCGACAATCTCCAAAGGGCACTCGATCCACGCGGCGACTGCGCCATCTTTACGATGCAGGCGCCAGCGGCGGGCGAGCCGCGCCTTACATTCTCCCTGCCGCGCCTCGTTGCGGCGTCACGCCTCTTTCTTCACATCGAGGGCGCTCGAAAGATGCAGGTTCTCGGGGAGGCTTTGGCCGGCGATGACCCGCTCGCCATGCCGATCCGCGCCGTGCTGCATTCGCCCGCTGCCCTGCAACTCTTTTGGTGCCCCTGAGGAGCCCGCCCCATGGCCTATTCCGTCACAACTGCTGTCGCTGATGTCACCGAGCGCATCGTCAGGCGCTCGAAGGAGACGCGCCAGCGTTATCTCTCGCGCATGGAGGCGCAGGCCTCGCACCAGCCTGTTCGCAAGACGCTGGGCTGCGCCAGCCTTGCGCACGGCTTTGCCGCCTGCACACCCCACGACAAGGAGATGCTGCGGGACTGCGTCGGGCCGAATCTCGCCATCGTCAGCGCCTATAATGACATGCTGTCGGCGCACCAACCATTTGAGACCTATCCCGAGATCATCCGGCAGGCGGCGCGCGCCGCCGGCGGAACGGCGCAGGTGGCGGGTGGCGTTCCCGCCATGTGTGACGGCGTCACGCAGGGCGAAGCGGGCATGGAGCTTTCGCTGTTCTCGCGCGACGTGATCGCGCTCTCTACGGCGGTCGCACTCTCGCACCAGATGTTCGATGCTGCCGTCTATCTCGGTGTCTGCGACAAGATCGTGCCGGGACTGGTGATCGGGGCCTTGTCCTTCGGGCACCTTCCTGCCGTCTTCATCCCGGCGGGGCCGATGCCGTCAGGACTTCCCAATGATGAGAAGTCGAAGGTCCGCCAACTCCACGCCGAGGGCAAGATGGGGCGCGAAGGCCTGCTCGAGGCCGAGGCGCAATCCTACCACGCGCCCGGCACCTGCACTTTCTACGGCACGGCGAATTCCAACCAGATGCTCATGGAGATCATGGGGCTGCACCTGCCGGGCTCGACCTTCATCAACCCCGGAAACAAACTGCGCGCGGCGCTCACGCAGGCCGCCGCAAGGCAGGCCCTGTCGCTCACGGCGCTTGGCAACCGCTACACGCCGATGGCCCAGATCTATGACGAGAAGGCGGTGGTCAATGGCGTCGTCGGCCTGATGGCGACCGGCGGCTCCACCAACCACACCATGCATCTCATCGCCATGGCGGCAGCAGCCGGTATCAGGCTGACCTGGGATGATCTTGCTGAACTTTCAAACTGCGTGCCGCTGCTCACCCGCATCTATCCCAATGGCTCGGCAGACGTGAACCATTTCCAGGCGGCAGGCGGCATGGGCGTCCTGATCCGGGAACTGCTCGGAGCTGGACTTCTGCATGAGGATGTCACGACCATCATGGGCCAGGGTCTTTCCGGCTACCTTCAGGAGCCGGTGCTTGAAGGCGATGGCACGCTGGGCTGGAAGGCAAGTGCTACGACCTCCTCTGACGCGGCAATCCTGCGCGATGCGGGACAGCCGTTCCAGCAGAGCGGCGGGCTCAATGTGCTGAAGGGCAACCTCGGCACGGCGGTGATCAAGTCATCCTCTATTCCCAAAGACCGGCATGTGGTCGAGGCGCCAGCCAAGGTGTTCCATTCCCAGGACGAGCTTCTTGCCGCCTTCAAGGCAGGCGCACTCAATTGCGACCATGTGGCAGTGGTGCGCTTCCAAGGACCGAAGGCCAACGGCATGCCGGAACTGCACCGCATGACGCCACCGCTCAGCGTGTTGCAGAACCGTGGCCTCAAGGTGGCGCTGGTGACCGACGGGCGCATGTCCGGTGCGTCCGGTAAAATTCCTGCCGCCATCCATGTAACGCCGGAGGCCGCCGACGGCGGGGCCATCGCAAAGATCCGCGACGGCGACATGATCCGCATCGATGCAGACCAGGGAACACTGGACATCCTGGTGGACGGCGCCGAATGGAAGTCCCGCGAACCGGTCACGGCTGACCTTTCCGGCAACAGTTTCGGCGTGGGCCGCGACCTGTTCTCCGCCTTCCGGCGGCTGGCGGGCCGGGCCGACGAAGGCGCATCGATTTTCGAGGTGGCATGATGGGCATGAAGAAGAAGCAGGCGGCGATCGAGGCCACGCTTTCAAAGGCGCCGGTCGTTCCAGTGATGGTGATCTCCGAAGCCGCCCAGGCCGTGCC
>CAZUKI010000198.1:0-5666 GCA_964620785.1 uncultured Aestuariivirga sp. | reverse complement strand
ACACCGTTTGGTGAGCACTGCACAGTGTAGCCGGCTCTCGATTTGCGGACGTCATTTCCGGGGTGGGAATCGAGGATCGCTGACTTTCCGTATTTCTTCTTGCATGCGGCAAGGCCGCGCGTCCTGGCGTCCTTGCGCTCAGCTGCGCTGATCTGGGCCGCATCGCCCGGCACGCTGAAACCCGGCGAGATGGCCAGGGTGAAGCTGCCAGCAAGCATGATCAGGATTGTTCTTGCTGACCGTGACACTGTGTTTTTCATCTGAAGCTCCAATCGGTGAATCTGGATGCATCACACGCTGCCGCAAACCTCTCCCCGGCTCACGAGACTTCTAACACGATTTCAATGCTTGGCCGCGGCACCTTCATCCTGTTCATAATTGATGGCCTCGATCTCCTTGCCCTCGATGACGGCTTCAAAGGCGCGCAGGCGTTTGTAGATTGAAAGCATCTTCACGATGGCGGGCCAGGCATTGATGAGATACTGGAACGAGCCCCGCACCTGGTCCATGGCATTGGTGATCTGGTTGAGAAGGCCGAGCGTGATGGACCCCGCGACCAGTGTCGGCACCAGGATGATGTAGGCGAAGATGTTGTCGGTCTGCAGATACAGAAAGCGCCCGATGTTGAAATACACATAGTGGAAATACAGGCGGAAATAGTTTGTCCGCACATTGGCAAAGAGTTCTGCCAGCGTCATGGGCTGGGCGCGGTCGGCATTGTCTTCGCCATAGACGAGTTCCTTGCGGTATGCCGCCTCGACACGCTGGTTGCGGAATTCGAGCCCCGGCAATTTGATGCCGATGAGGGCGAGAAGCCCGGTGCCGAACAAGGCCCAGACAATTGCCGTGATGACGAGTGCCTGCGGCACTTCGCCGAAGAACGGGATCTCTTTCACATGCACGGAATAGCCCCACAGGATGGGTAGGAAGGCAATCAGTGTCATGACGGAATCGAGCAGGCTCGTTCCCAGGCTTTCCAATCCGTCGGCAAAGCGCATGGTGTCGTCCTGAACACGCTGCGAGGCGCCTTCAACCTTGCGAACCCTGGGCCAGTGGCTGGTGTAGTAGTCGTTCATTGCCGTGCGCCAGCGGAACACATAATGGCTGAGGAAGTACAGCATCAGGGCGCGGATGACCACATAGACGAGTGCGATGGCGAGGAACTGGCCAATGCCGATCCAGAATTCAGCAGCCGTCACCGGCCGCGACTTGGAAACTGCCGCCTGTATCAGGTCATAGAATGGCCCATACCAGTTGTTGATGGCAACGCCGACTTCCACTGAATAGTAAGTGAGAAAGATGATGAGGGCGGTTCCAAGAACCGACCAGGCGAACCATTTGTGTGGTGAGATGAACCACCAGACACCCGCGAAGATGGCGGTGATGATAGCGAAATAGATGTAGAACCAGATGAAGGGCGCCGATGAGAAATAGGAAAGCCCGATGATTGGTGGCGTGTCGGGTGGCGGGTTTGGCAGGCCGATGTGGACACCCCAGTACTTGGCAAAGGCAAACCAGAAGACGACTGTTGCCAGCCCCCACAGCGCTGCCGACCAGAAGAACGGCCGCGGGTTGGGGAAGAATGAGGTGAACATGCTGCGGTCCTGTTTCTGCTGGCCCGTGAATCGATGAAAGGTTAGGTGTCTGCCCGAGACAGTGGCAACACACAAGTTACGTGATTGATGGGAAACTACCCGGGAAATCTGGATGACGCCGTGGCAGCCTGGCTTGCGGGCCAGGGCAGGAGCCTCGCAGGACGCAGCGCCGCGCTGACCACCGCCTATGCCGGGGGCAGGCCCTCGCGGGAAGTTGATCCGGCGGCCTATCTCGTCGCGCGCGCCCCCGCCACATTTGCCGCAACGGCCCGGGTCCTGGCACAGGCCGCTGAAGCATTGCCGGACATGCAGCCCTCATCGCTCCTCGATCTTGGGGCCGGGCCCGGCACGGCAAGTTGGGCGGCGCTGCGGCAATGGCCGTCATTGTCTCGCCTGACACTGGTTGAGGAAGCACCTGCCTTTGCCCGCCTTGCGGAAGCACTCTGCGCCGGAAGCGGAATTGGCGCGTTGCAGGCCGCACGGCTTTGCCACGGCACGTTGCAGGCCCTCGCACCGGATGAGCACGCCGATGTCGTGCTTGCCTCTTACGTGCTGGCGGAACTGCCGCTCGACGCCATGCCGGAAACAGTGGCCGCGATTTGGCAGAGGGCAGGGCAGACGCTCGTCCTTGTCGAACCCGGCACGCCGCAGGGCTTTGCGCGCATTCATGCTGCCCGGAAAACGCTGCTGGCCAGTGGCGCACAGCTTGCCGCTCCTTGCACGCATGGGGGTGATTGCCCCATGGCGGGCGGGGACTGGTGCCATTTCAAGGTGCGCCTGCCGCGCAGCAGGCTGCACATGCATGCCAAGGGCGCCACAGTTCCCTTCGAGGATGAGGCCTTCAGTTATCTCGTTGCCACGCGGATGCCGGTCAGCACAGGCGGGCACCGGGTGCTGGCGCCGCCTCAGCTCGGCAAGGCCGGGGTTTCCCTGAAGCTGTGCGGCAGCGAGGGCCTCACAAAGCGGAATGTGCCGGCCCGCGACAGGGATGCATTCAAGCCCGCAAAGAAATTGCAGTGGGGCGATGTGCTGCGTTAAGAGCCGGGCATGACTTTCGAAATGCTGACATCGCATGCCACTGAATGGTTGGAAAAGCTGCAGGGCTGGCTGGCCTCTCCGCAATTCTATACCCAGGTCATCGCCATCATCGCCCTGTGGATTGCCGCCAAGCTTCTGGCACGGCAGTTCCTGCAGCGCCTGCCGATCCTCCGCGCCGAGCCTGCCGAAGGGCGGTTCCTGCGCTACCAGCGCCTTGCCTATTCATGCCGCAACCTTGTTGAGCCGCTGGTTTTCGTAGGCCTGATGGCTGTCGCTGCTGGCATCGCTGATGCCGTGCTGGGGGCAAGCTGGCTGATCCGCATCGCCCAAAGCCTCGCCCTGATACGGCTGCTGCATGCGCTCATCATGCGTTTCCTGCCCAATCCGGTGGTCAACAGCATCGCTCGCTGGATCGGCCTTCCCGTGGCGGCGATCTATGCTTTGGGTTATTTCGACCAGTTCACGGCGCTGCTCGACGGCATGGCCTTTGCGGCAGGCAATATCCGTATCTCCGTTCTTGCCCTTGCCAAGGCAGCGGTGTTCGGCGGCATCCTCTTCTGGCTTGGCCGTGCCTCATCCACTGCTGGCCAGAAAGTCATCCGCGACCAGCAGACGGTTGACGTCCAGACCCGGGAACTTGCGGCAAAGGCACTGGAGATCATGGTCTTTGCCGTGGTTGGCCTGCTGCTGCTCAACATCCTCGGGCTTGACCTCACGGCCCTTGCTGTCTTTGGCGGCGCCCTCGGCGTCGGGCTGGGCTTCGGCCTGCAGCAGATCGCCTCCAACTTCATTTCCGGCATCATCCTGCTCCTCGAGCGCACCATGAAGATCGGCGATTTCGTGGAAATGGAGGATGGCAAGGCCGGCACCCTCAAGCAGATGAACATGCGCTCCTCGGTGCTTTCCACCTTCGATGGCAAGGACATCATGGTGCCGAATGAAAAGTTCATCACCACCAGCTTCATCAACTGGACCAACGAGGATCCGCGCCAGCGCTATGAAGTGGAGTTCGCGGTCGCCTATGACACGGACCTCCATGCCGTTCCGGCCCTGATTGCCGATGTCGTGGCAGTCCATCCGCAGGTGCTTGCCGAACCCGAGGCGCCCGATGTGGAGCTGCGCGGCTTCGGCGACAACGGCGTCAATTTCGCAGTCGAGTTCTGGGTCGATGGAATCGACGACGGCAAGAACAAGTTCACTTCGGAAATTCGCTTCCTCATATGGGACGCCTTGAAGAAGGCCGGCATCTCCATGCCGTTCCCACAGCGGGAAATCCGCATCATCGGGGATGCAGCGCCGGTTCAGAAGAAAGCAAGCAGGAAGGCAGACACATGACACGCAAGCTCATCTCCTCAGGCTCGAAGTTTGAAACCGATATCGGCTATTCACGCGCCGTCGTGCAAGGTGACTGGTGCTTTGTGTCTGGCACCACGGGCTTCGATTACGCCGCCATGACGATCTCCGATGACGTCGCCGAGCAGGCCGACCAGTGCTGGAAGAACATCGCGGCCGCTCTGGGCCAGGCAGGCTTTGCGCTCAAGGACATCGTGCGCGCCAACTACCTCCTGCCGAACGGTGCCGATTTCGAAAAGACCTGGCCCGTGCTCAAGAAGCATGTGGGCGAGATCCGCCCTGCATCGACCATGCTGGTTGCTGGCCTTGCCGACCCGCGCATGAAGATCGAAATCGAAGTTACCGCCTTCAGGGGCTGAGCTTTCGGGGCTGAGGAGGGCCGCAGCCAGCAAAAAAGGCGGAAGCCCGTGGCCTCCGCCTTGCAGTCGATTTCTCATGACATTTTCCGGGCCCGAATGGCGCGGTTTCTGTCACCCTCCCTAGACCTGGGTCACGTAACCCGTGAATCTCGGTCTTCTTGTTCTGGCCGGACGGTGCCGCAATTTTTTTGATCTGCCAAGTGAAAAATGCAGCAGTTATTTGACCATTTGGACAGCAACTGCCTAGTTGCAGTGCGGTAGAACTGCCTGGGGTGGCCCGAGAGTGAGGCGCTGCAAGTTGGTAAACGGCCCAACCTCGCCCAAAAGGAATCGCGCCAGATCAATGTCTTGGCGCGTGGTGCTTATGCAAAAAACTTCCAACTTTTGCCGGACTTGCTCTAAAAGGGCCGCACCTCAAGCCCAATTCAGGGATTCTCATGCGTCTTTCCCAGTCTTTTCTGCCCATTCTTCGTGATGACCCCAAGGAAGCCGAAATCATTTCGCACAAGCTGATGCTGCGCGCCGGCATGATCCGGCAGGAGGCGGCCGGCAGCTATTCCTGGCTTCCCATGGGCTTCAGGGTGCTCAAGAAGATCGAGCAGATCGTCCGCGAGGAGCAGGACCGGGCAGGGGCCCTGGAAGTGCTGATGCCGACGCTGCAGCCCGCCGACCTGTGGCGCAAGTCGGGCCGCTATGATGCCTATGGCAAGGAGATGCTGCGCATCAAGGACCGCCACGACCGCGACATGCTCTATGGTCCGACCAACGAGGAGATGATCACCGACATCTTCCGCTCCGGTGTGCAGAGCTACAAGGACCTGCCGCGCAACCTCTATCACATCCAGTGGAAGTTCCGCGACGAGGTGCGCCCGCGCTTCGGCGTGATGCGCGGCCGCGAATTCCTGATGAAGGATGCCTATTCCTTCGACCTGACGCGTGAAGCCGGGCAGCATTCCTACAACAAGATGTTCGTGAGTTACCTCAAGACCTTCGCCCGCATGGGCCTCAAGGCCGTGCCGATGCGCGCCGAGACAGGGCCCATCGGCGGCAAGGACAGCCACGAATTCCTGATCCTGGCGGCGACCGGCGAAAGCGAGGTCTTCTTCGACAAGGCCTTCCTCGACATGGACTGGACCGCCTTCGAGATCGACTATGACGACGTTGGTGCGGTGGCAAAGGTCGTCGAGGACTTCACCTCGAAATACGCTGCCACCAGCGAGATGCACGACGCCGCCGACTATGAAAAGCGCGTGGCAGCTCCTTCCCGCGTCAACGGCCGTGGCATCGAGGTCGGGCACATCTTCTTCTTCGGCGACAAATA
>CAZUKI010000197.1:0-5741 GCA_964620785.1 uncultured Aestuariivirga sp. | reverse complement strand
GATCTTGTCATAGCCGGTGCAGCGGCAGAGATTGCCGGCAAGGCCGAAACGGATTTCTTCTTCGCTGGGGTCCGGGTTCTTCCGCAGCAGCGCCTGGGCCGCCATCAGGAAGCCCGGCGTGCAGATGCCACACTGGAGGGCGGCATTGTCGATGAACTGCTTCTGCAGCGGGTGCAGCTTGTCGCCGTCCGCCATGCCTTCGATGGTTTCCAGCGACTTGCCGTCCATTTCGGCAGCAAGCACGAGGCAGGAACAGGTCAGGCGGCCATCGAGGATCACCGAACAGGCACCGCAGTCGCCGGTGCCGCAGCCTTCCTTGGCGCCGGTGAGACCGAGGCGATTCCTCAGGACCTCGAGGAGGCTTTCATCGGGCTGGCAGGCAAACTCGACCTTGTCGCCGTTGATGGTGGTTGAAACAAGAACGGCAGACATCATTTTCCTCCTGCGCGGGCATAGGCTGTTTCAGCGGCGCGGCGGGCAAGCACACCCGCCACGTCGACGCGGAACTCAACGGTGCCGCGCTTGTCGTCGATAGGCCGGCAGGCAGCGCTGCAAGCGGCCGCCAGCTTTTCCTTGGCTGCTTCGTCGAGCTTGGTGCCGATGATCGCCTTGGCGGCTTCAGCCACCAGCAGGACGGTTGGTGCCACGGCACCCAGCGCCACGCGGGCCTTGGTGATCGTGCCCTTGGCATCGAGCGTCAGGTTGACGCCGGCGCTGACCACGGCGATGTCCATTTCGGTGCGCGGGATGAAGCGGAGATAGGCATCGCCGCCACGCGCATCCTTCTTCGGAAGCTCGACGGATTCGATGAACTCGCCCTTCTTGAGAACGGTGCGGCCAACGCCTGCCGGAACATCCTCCACGGCCAGCTTGCGCTTGCCGCGTGTTCCGGCGATCACGACCTTGGCGCCGGCGGCAACGAGGGCCGGAACCGAGTCGGCGGCAGGTGATGCGTTGCAAAGATTGCCGGCCATGGTGCAGCGGCCCTGGACCTGCTTGGAACCGATCAGGCTTGCGGCCTCGACGACACCGGGCCAGGCCTTGAGCAGGGCGGCGTTTTCGCTGAGGGCAGCACAGGGCGTTCCGGCGCCAATGGAAAAGCCACTGGCGGTCTTGCGGATGTCGCGCATGCCCTTGATGCGTTTGATGTCGACGACGAGATCGGGCTCGAGCATTCCGGCTTTCAGCTTGACCAGAAGATCGGTGCCGCCGGCCAGCACGAAGGCTTTGCCTTTTTCCTTGGCAAGCAGGGCGACGGCGTCTTTCACCGTTGCGGGAGATTCATAGCGCATTCATCACCTTTCGGATTGAGACCCCTACTTTGGCCAAGCCACCGGGCAAAATCAACTGCAAGAGGGGCGGGGGCAGCCATGCCGCAGCGCCGGGCGGACATGCAGACGGCGCTATTGTTTTGGCGCCCTCGCCATGCAGGCCTGATAGCGCCTGTCCACGCTTTCGGCGAATCGCCTGGTGGTAAACTCATGCGAGAGCTTGGGACTGGACAACCTGATGTCGGGAATGACGGCAAAGGCGGGCCTGCTACCCAAAATTGCTGCATATGCATCGCGCACCGCAATATATGTGCGGGTGCCAGTGAAGTTGAGTTCCTTCTCGCGCAGCAGGTCGCCTCGCAGTTGCTCATCGCTCAGGCCGAAGGCGTTCCGGGCCGCGAGCTTGCGCAGCGCCAGCTCGGTCTGGGTGGCCTTGGTCAGGGGCTTGCCGTCCTTGCCATAGCTCAGGAGATCACCATCAAGGGCGAGCTTCTGCCCGGAGAGGCGGGCCACGGCGCGCTGGAAGGCAGCGTTGCGTGATGCATAACGGCCGGCGTTGTAGTCGGCAAAGCGATAGATCTTGCGATCATAGCCGGTCTCATAGCCGAGAAGCTGGCGGATGCCGTAGAACATGCCGCCGTGGCGGGTGTAGAGCTGGTCGCGCAGGGCATAGACATCGGACAGGGTGGCGGGGAACCAGCGGCGCTTGCGTTCCTGTTCGAGGGCAAACTTGACCGAGACCTGCATGGAACCTGCCGTGTCGATTTCGTTGCGTTCCTCGATCAGGCGGTTGAGCAGCCCAAGCTGCATGACGAGGTCGAGGCTGGCGCTCTTGCCCAGGTGATCAACGAGGGCGCGATAGGCAAGGTCGAGGTCGCGTTCGGTGCGGGCGGCGCGGATGCGGGCCATGAAGCTGGCGTCGGGCGATGGCGTGCGCTCAAGCCAGGCGAGTACTGCCCTGCCGGCGATCGGATATTTGCCGAGCTTGTTGCGCAGCGCCTCCTCGGAGAGCTTGCCGAGGCCCGGCACCACGGGATCGGCGACGAAGCCCGATTCCTGGTCGATGACGGCAATTGCCGCACAGACATTCTCGGGGTTCACATCAAGTTCGTTCTGGATCAGGGCGTCATGGAGATCGATGGCCCAGCCATTGGCATCCTCCACATCCTTCTCGGCCTGCCGGATGAGCCGCGTGGTTTCGCCCACGGTGATTGCGGCGGCGGGTACAACGCTGGCGAGCAGGAGCAGGCCGGCGAGCGGCAATTGCAGGATGCGCATGGCCGTGCCAATAGCACAGGCAATTGGAGGAAATCATGGTGAGCCGGAGCGCGTGCGAAGACCTGGACAGGGCTGATCCCTTTGCCGGGTACCGGGCAAAGTTCCATGTTCCCGCAGGCACCATTTACCTCGATGGCAATTCCCTGGGGCTCATGCCGGTTTCTGCGCCGGCTCGTGTCGCTGATGCGGTGACGCGGCAATGGGGCCAGGACCTCATCACCTCATGGAACGTCAACAACTGGTTCCATCTGCCGCGGACGATCGGCGACAAGATCGCCGCGCTGATCGGCGGCGGGGCCGGAAACGTCATGGTAGCCGATACGATTTCCGTGAATCTCTTCAAGATTTTGAGCGCCGCTCTTCGACTGAAACCTGAACGCAAGATCATTCTCTCGGACAGCGGCAATTTTCCCTCCGACCTCTATGTGGCGCAGGGCCTCAACCGCTTCCTCGGCGATGGCCATGAACTGAAAATTGTCGCGCCGGAGGAGATTGCCGGCAGCATCACACCAGACGTAGGCGTGGTGATGGTGACGGAAGTCGATTACCGCACGGCGCGGCGCCACGACATGAAGGCGATCACCAGGCGCGCCCATGACAATGGCTCGCTCATCATCTGGGACCTCGCTCATTCGGCTGGTGCGGTGCCTGTCGATCTCATGGGCGCCGATGCGGATTTTGCGGTCGGCTGTACCTACAAATATCTCAATGGCGGGCCAGGCTCGCAGGCCTTCGTCTTCGTGCATCCGCGCCACCAGGCAAGTGCGGAGCCGGCACTGGTCGGCTGGTGGGGTCATGCCCGGCCCTTCGCCTTCGCGCTCAACTGGGAACCGGCGCCCGGTCTTGTCCGTCAGCAGTGCGGAACCCAGGCCATTCTCTCCATGGTGGCGCTCGATGCCGCCATGGATGTGTGGGCGGGCGTTGACATGGGCGCGCTGCAAAAAAAATCGCACAGCCTCTGCGGCCTGTTCGTCGAACTGGTTGAAGCCAGCGCCGGCCGTCATGGCGTCAGGCTGGCGGGGCCCCGCGACTTCGCGCAGCGTGGCTCGCATGTGAGCTTCCATTGCCCGGAAGGTTATGCCGTCATGCAGGCACTGATCGCCCGCGGCGTCATCGGAGACTTCCGTGCGCCAGACATCATCCGCTTCGGCTTCGCGCCGCTCTACAATTCACATGTTGAAGTGTTCGATGCCGCGAGTGTGCTCGTTGACATTCTCGACAACCGCGGCTGGGACAAGCCCGAATTTCTCGCCAGGAAGGCCGTGACATGAACATGCGTGGGATCCTTGCCTGTATCGCCGTCATGTGCAGCCTCGTGCTGGCGGCGGCCGCGGCGCGGGCCGGCGACTTCAAGTACGCCGCATCCGCAGCCGACGCTGCCAAGCCACCTGGAACGCTGCTTGGCTACCAGCCCATCAATCTGCCCGGTGTCTTCCGCGGCAAGGCCTGGCGCATCCTCTATGCAACGCGCGACTATCGTGGCCGCCCCGTGCTCTCCTCAGGCATGGTGGTGCGCTCGGGCTATGCCAGCAAAAATCCGGCAACACGCGCCATCGTCGCCTGGGCCCATCCTACCACCGGCATTGCCCGCAAATGCGCGCCGAGCCTCATGGCTGCGCCCATCAAGAGCATTCTCGGCCTCAATGAGCTTGTCTCGGCCGGCTACATCATCGCCGCAACGGATTACCCGGGCCTCGGCACCGACAGCGAGGTCGGCTATCTGGTCGGCAAGGGCCAGGCCAATGCGGTGATCGATTCAGTGCGGGCGGCGCGGCAGATTCCCGGCGTCGGCGGCGGGCGCGATTACGCCCTGTGGGGTTATTCGCAGGGCGCACATGCGGCAATCTTCGGTTCGCTGTTCAGCAAGTCCTATGCGCCTGAACTCAATCTCGTCGGCATGGCAGCAGTCGCTCCGCCCACCCAGCTTGCAGCACTCATGCAGCGCAGCCTCAACCGCATGGAGGGCCGGGTGCTCGCCAGCTACATTCTTGGTTCGTGGCCACGCAAATACGGCCTTGATACGGACGCGCTGGTTTCGCCTGCGGCCCGCGCCGACATTGCCGCCATCGACAACAATTGCGTCACCAACCTTGCCGACAAGCTGGACATTCTCTCGGCACAGAAGCCGCTGAAGCGGCGCTTCCTGCTGCAATCGCCGCTGGAGCTGCCCGACTGGCGCACGGCCATTGCCAGCAACTCGGTGTCATCATTTTCGGCCTCGGTTCCGGCCCTTGTGGTGCAGGGCGGTTCGGACAATGTCGTGGACCCGAAGGTCACAGCACAGGTGGTGCGAAGCTCATGCCGCAACGGCACGCGTCTGCAATTCGTCTATGTTCCGGGGGCGGGACATGGCGGAGCTGCCAAGGCTGGCGTGGCGCAGGCCGTGAGCTGGATCAACGACAGGTTTGCCGGACGACCGGCCCCGAGCAACTGCCGCTAGCGCAACGGGCGCGCAGACGCTTGATGGGGTCGCAGACCGGCGCCTCAGACCAGTTCGGCGCGGTCATCGGCGGCATGGTTGGCGGCGCTGCGGCGGGCCGGATCACCGAAGCCGCCACCGCCCGGCAGTTCCACCACCAGCGAGTCGCCTGAGGCGATGACATGCACGCCCTTGTCCCCCAGCGCCGCACCGGAATTGCCATGCCGGGCCTCGCCCTTGCGCCCTGCGAGGCCGCCGTCGCGGCCGCGGGCAGCATTGTGGATGCGGTCGAAGGTGGCCGCGGAGATGACGAAGGGTGCATCCTCGCGGTTGAGGATTTCGATGCGCTGGCCAAGCCCGCCGCGGAATTCGCCGTCGCCGCCAGAGCCCTTGAGGAATTGTTTTTCGCGGAACCACAAGGGGCACTGGCCCTCGGTGATCTCGACGGGAATGCCGCCGACGCCCGAAGGGAAAGCCATGGTGGAGAGACCGTCCTGGCCGGGCCTGCCGCCGATGCCGCCGAGGCCTATGGAGATCACGGCAAAGGGCGTTGCCTTGCGGGTTTCCCCGGCCGGAACCCGTCCGTGTGCTGAATAAAGTGAAAGGATCCAGATGGCGCCGGCGCTTTCCGCCTGCACGCGGCCGGGAAGGGCCTGGGCGAGGCAACCGAAGACACAATCAGCAAGCTGCTGGCCCAGCACATGGCGGGCGGTGACGGGCGAGGGCCGCGTCGGGTCCACGCAGGAGCCCGGCTCCGTCACCATGTTGAAGAC
>CAZUKI010000196.1:2170-5780 GCA_964620785.1 uncultured Aestuariivirga sp. | reverse complement strand
ATGCTCAGGTCAATTGAATCAACATCCGCCATGTATCGATCCTCTGGTGGGGAATAACACTGGCAATAAAGCAATTTGTGGGAGCAATTGAAACAACGTCAGTAAATCTCGGTGAATTCCACTGAACGGACTGTGATATTGTGCATACGGGAGGCCGGAGCCGATGAACCCCACACGCGATGCCATAGCCAGCCATATTTTCCGCAATGAAACCGAGCTTGTCCAGCAGCTTGTCGAAGCTGCGGCACTTCCCGCACCAGCGGCAGCGCAGGTTGCGGAAATTGCGGGCTCGCTCGTCGCGGGGGTGAGGGCCGACCGTCATAGCCACGGCAGCATTGACGCCTTCATGCAGCAGTTTTCGCTGTCCTCCGAGGAAGGCGTGGTTCTGATGTGCCTGGCCGAGGCGCTGCTGCGCATTCCCGATGCGGAAACCGCTGACAAGCTGATTGCCGACAAGCTGGGTGACCGTGACTGGTCGGAGCATGTGGGAAAGTCCGACTCCCTGTTCGTCAATGCCTCTGCCTGGGGGCTGATGCTGACGGGGCGCATCGTCGAACTTGGCCGCGATGCCAAGGGCGATGCCATGACCTATGTGAAGAGGCTGGTCAGCCGCTCGGGTGAGCCCTTCATCCGCACAGCCATGCGCCAGGCCATGCGCATCATGGGCAAGCAATTTGTTCTGGGGCGCACGATTGCCGAAGCACTGGAGCTGTCCGAGCCGATGCTCTCGGAGGGGTGGCGCTTCTCCTATGACATGCTGGGCGAGAGCGCCATGACGGCCGCCGACGCTGAACGATACTTCGCGTCCTATGAACGGGCCGCCGCTGCCATAGGCCGGACAGTGCGGGGCGGCGATGTTTTCTCTGCACCATCCATCTCGGTGAAGCTGTCGGCTCTGCATCCGCGCTACGAGGAAAAGAACGCCGCCGCAGCCCTTGAGGCCCTTCACGGCAAGATCCTGGCGCTTGCTGGGCAGGCAAAGGCCAGCGGCATGGGGCTCACCATCGATGCCGAGGAAGTGGCGCGGCTTGACCTGTCGCTCGAGCTCTTCCGCCGCCTTGCGTTGGCGCCCGCCATCGCCGGGTGGAACGGCTTGGGCCTTGCCGTGCAGGCCTATGGGCGGCGGGCTAAATCAGTGCTTGAGTGGCTGGCTGCAGTTGCCAATGAAACGGCCCGGGTGCTGCCGGTCAGGCTGGTCAAGGGTGCCTATTGGGATACGGAGATCAAGCGGGCACAGGAGGGTGGCTTTGCTGACTATCCGGTGTTCACACGCAAGGTTTCCACGGATGTCAGCTACCTCGCCTGCGCCAAATTCATGCTGTCGCGGCGCGATGCATTCTTCCCGCAGTTTGCCACCCACAATGCCCAGACAGTCGCCGCCGTGCATGTGATGGCGGGAGCTGACCGCCGCTTCGAGTTCCAGCGGCTGCACGGCATGGGCGAGGCCCTTTATGAGCAGGTCGTCGGCAAAGGCGCCATCAAGCAGCCTTGCCGCATCTATGCCCCGGTTGGCAGCCACGAGGACCTGCTGGCCTACCTCGTGAGGCGTTTGCTCGAAAACGGCGCAAACACCTCCTTCGTGAACCGGTTGGCTGATGATCGCGCACCAGTCACTGATATCATCGCCGATCCCGTAGCAGCGGCGCGTGCGCTCGTGCAGGTGCCGCATCCCCGCATTCCGCCGCCGCGCAAGCTGTTTGGTGCGCGTCTCAATTCGGCTGGAGAACCCTTGTGGCATCGTCCGCTGCGGGAGAAGCTCCTGGCGGATATCTCGCGGGAAATCGCCTTGCCGCACACGGCCTCCGCCCTGATCAATGGCAAGGCCCGGCAGAACGGGCCTTCGCGCGCAATCACCTCGCCGCATGACCGCACGGTGAATGTGGGCGTGGTTCATGAGGTCAGCGATAGTGACATTGCAATTGCCTTGACCTCTGCTGATGCAGCGCAACGCTCCTGGAACGATCGCGGCGGCGAGAAGCGAGCGGCCATCCTCGATCGCGCCGCCGACCACTATCAGGCACATGCACCGCTGCTGCTTGGGCTTCTGATCCGCGAGGCGGGAAAAACACTCGACAACGCCCAGGCCGACCTGCGCGAAGCGATCGATTTCCTGCGCTACTACGCCATGCTTGCGCGGCAGCAATTCAGTGGGCCCACGGTGCTCCACGGCCCGACGGGAGAGCGCAACGAACTGACACTGCATGGCCGTGGCGTGTTTGCCTGCATTGCCCCGTGGAACTTTCCATTGGCGATTTTCACGGGCCAGACCGCGGCTGCGCTGGCGTCTGGCAACAGCGTGCTTGCCAAGCCTGCGGAACAGACGCCACTCGTTGCCTTCCAGGCCGTGAAACTGCTTCATGAGGCGGGTGTTCCAGCGGATGCTCTCCAGTTCCTGCCCGGCGACGGGGCGCGCATCGGCGGCAAGCTGCTGAGCGATCCCAGGCTGACTGGCGTTGCCTTTACGGGATCAAACGCTACCGCCACCATCATCGCCAGGGCATTGGCCGGAAAGCCGGGCCCGCTTGCAACGCTGATTGCCGAGACGGGAGGCATGAATGCCATGATCATGGATTCATCTGCACTGGCAGAGCAGGCGGTGCGCGATGTCGTTGCCTCCGCCTTTGACAGTGCCGGGCAGCGCTGTTCGGCAGCGCGAATCCTGTTCGTGCAGGATGACGTTGCGCCGCGGGTCATGACGATGCTCAAGGGTGCCATGGAAGAACTGGTGGTCGCCGATCCACTGGACTACCACACCGACGTCGGGCCGGTGATCGACGAGGAAGCGCGGGGCAAGCTCGAGGAGCACAAAAGCCGCATGGCAAAGTCGGCCAGAACCATCTGTGACCTCAGGCTTTCCGAAGTTTGCGCCAAGGGAACCTATGTTGCTCCGGCGGCTTATGAACTGAAGGACCTATCACCGCTGACCGAGGAAGTGTTCGGGCCCATCCTGCATGTGGTGCAGTATGAGGCGTCTCATCTCGACAAAGTCGTCGATGCCATCAATGCCACTGGCTATGGCCTGACACTGGGGCTTCATACGCGCATCGAGAGCACCATCGACCAGGTAAGGGCGCGGGCAAAGGTTGGCAATTTCTATGTCAATCGCAACCAGATCGGGGCCGTGGTTGGTGTCCAGCCATTTGGCGGCGAGGGTCTTTCTGGCACTGGGCCAAAGGCCGGTGGCCCGCACTACCTGCACCGCTTTGCTGTCGAACGCGTGATGTCGCAAGACACGACAGCGTCCGGCGGCAATGCGGCACTCATGTCGATGGAAGGCGATTAGCGCTCCTTGGTCCTGGTGATGATGCCGCGCTCAACGGCGTCCTTGCCGAACTTCTTGCGCAGCGAATCCACTGCCAATTCGGCCTTTGACTGTGCCGCGTCGCGAGCATCGAGCGTGTGAACTTCGTCAACAGGCGTTTCCGTCAGATGCGAAATGCCGACGCCGATCAGGCGAAAGCGCGTGCCGGTTGCCTCCTTGAGAAGCAGGGGGCGGGCAGCAGCAAAGATACGGTGCGCCATCTGGGTGGGGTCCTCGAGGCTCGTGGCGCGGGTGCGTAGTTTGAAATCGGCAGTCTTGAGCTTGAGGGTCACCGTGCGCCCGGCGCAG
>CAZUKI010000196.1:0-2070 GCA_964620785.1 uncultured Aestuariivirga sp. | reverse complement strand
GATGCCGACTTTCTTTTCGATGTCGAGTATGAGCCTTGCGAGTGTTCGTGCCGGGCTGCTGCCATGCAGCCGTTCGGTGCCGGAGAGATCAAGGAAGGCCTCGTCAATCGACAGGGGTTCCACGGCGGGCGTAACGGCCAGCATGAGCTTTCTCACCTCGCGGCCAGCCTCGACATATTTCGCCATATTCGGCTTGATGACGACGGCGTCGGGCGCGAGCTTCAGGGCCTTGAACATCGGCATGGCAGACTTCACGCCGCGGATGCGCGCGATGTAGCAGGCGGTCGAGACAACGCCCCGCGTGGCGCCGCCGATGATCACAGGTTTGTCTGCGAGTGATGGGTTATCGCGCTTTTCGACGGCGGCATAGAATGCATCGCAATCAATGTGGGCAATGGTGAGCGCATGCAGTTCGGCATGGCGGATGAGGCGGGGCCCATGACATGCGTGGCAGCGCGTTTCATTGCCGGACGTTTCGGCCAGGCAATCACGGCAGAGGCCGGGCAGGGGTGTCGCGGGTTCGCTGGTCATGGCGCCCCAGTCTAGGGCGAGCCGGTGGCCATGGCGAGCGATCAGGCTGTTCTAGGTGATGAGGCCCTGGATGTGGGGAAGGGCCTCGTCCCAGCTTCCCGTTGTCAGCGACACAAAGGGAAAGGGCTGGTGGTTGCGGGCAAAGCGCTCATCCTGGAGGAAATGGACGAGATGGACATCTGGGGCGTGTTCATAGCTTGAACTGATGAAATTCGGGCTGTCGTCGATGAATACGGTGGGGAGCCTGCGCTCGCGGGTCAGCCTGCTGATGGCGGGTCCCTTGGGGCCGCTGTTGGTAATGCAGGGAAATTCGAGCCCGTGCTTGCGCATGTTGGCGATACGCTTGTCGCGGGCGTGATGGGGCAGGTTGGTGAGAAGCACGACATTGGCGCTTCCCGACAGCGTCTGCAGGGCAACGACGGCGCCATCGATTGCCGCAAGGTCTTCGGTGAAGCCATCGAAAAAGTCGTCAACCATCAGGGCAATGCGCTCAGCCGTGACCGGTGTGTGATCCGTCCTGCTTTTGATGTTCCCGTGAAGGGCAAAACTGGCCGGGTCGAGATAGAGGTCGTGGCTTTCGAGGTAGCTTTCGAAGGCCTTCGTGAAGTGGACAACGACCTCATCGACGTCGCAGATGATGAGGGGCCTGGCACCAAGGTCGGGAAGCTCGTCGAGTTGAAGACGGGTGAAATCTGAAATCATTCTACAAATCCTGGGAGATGGCGGCGTGCAGCGACCACCAACTGCGGCGCCAGGCCTTGATGATCGGCAAAGGCGATGAGCAGCTCTTCGTTCTGGAGTGCGTAATCCAATGCCATGGCCTGGAAACCTGGATCGCCGAGGCTGTCCCTGAGTTCGCCGGCGCCAAGCCCGGTCAGGTTGCAGAAGGCGTTTAAGCGGTCTTCGTCTGTCGCAATAAATGCTAACAAATTCAATGCCATGATGGATGCGTCTTCCCTCCGGTTGCCATCAGTTTGGAGGGATTTCTTGGGCATTGCTTAACCGTTCCATAGCGGATGGGGTGAGGGTTAAGCACTTGGTTACAGCTACGGGCGCAAAACTCAACGAACAATTAGGGAATGCAGGCCTGCGGCTGCGACGAACGGACTCGCGGGCTTGCTCTGGAGCGCGAATGGATCAGACTCTATCATTCGAATCGAAACCACTAAACGTTCCGCTGCGCGGCAAGGCCATGCCCAAGACAATTCTCGTTGTTGAAGACAACGAACTCAACATGAAACTGTTCAACGACCTCCTGGAAGCCCATGGCTACAGGGTGGTGCAGACGCGCGACGGCCTATCGGCCCTTGACGTCGCGCGCAAGCACATGCCGGACCTGATCCTGATGGACATCCAGCTGCCGGAAGTTTCAGGCATCGAAGTGACCAAGTGGCTGAAGGAAGACGACCAGCTTCGCTCCATTCCCGTGATTGCCGTCACCGCCTTCGCCATGAAGGGCGATGAACAGAAAATCCGGGAAGGTGGCTGCGAGGCCTACATCTCGAAACCGATCGCGGTGATGAGCTTCCTGCAGACGGT
>CAZUKI010000195.1:0-5809 GCA_964620785.1 uncultured Aestuariivirga sp. | reverse complement strand
TGAAGATGCGGTCCTTGTCAGCGAGCATGGCTTACTTCTTCCCCGGCTTCTGGCCGACGGGATTGTCGGGGCGCCAGCCGCCTGCCAGTTTTTTGGCCTGCTTGATCCAGTCGTCGCGCTTTGCCCTGCCCTTGAAGCCTTCGAGCTTGTCATCGACCCAGGCCAGTTCCTTGGCAGACCAGTTGGCGATCTGGTCGAAATGGAAGACACCGATCTTGTTCAGGAGTTTTTCAAGCGCGGGGCCCACGCCCCAGATGAGTTTCAGGTCGTCGGCCGTGCCGATGGGCTTCTTCAGAAGTTCCGGCCTGCCGTCGATCGCCTTGGGCGCCGACTTCAGCACCGGCTTTGGTGGATCGGGAATGCGCTCGCGCTTGGTGGCAACGCCTTTCGGCGGCCGGGCTGCGGGTTTTGCCGCCTTCACCGGCGCAGCGCGGACGGCTTCCTGCGGGGCCGGTGCAATTGGCGCTGCGGGCGCCTTTTCGGCCACAACAATTGGCTTCGCCTCGCTGGCTTTCACCACTTGTTGATCGGCAAGCTTTGCCACGACTGCTGCTGCGACAGGAGCCGGTGCCACAGGCTTTGGCGGGGGTGCTGCGGGTGTTGCCGCAGGTGCTGGCGCAGTTGCAGGGGCTGGCGCTGCTGCTGCCGGAGGCGGCGGAGGCGGAGCTTCCACGCGGGTGAATGAGCGCTGTCCCTTGTAGAGAGACTTGTCGGTCAGCGTCGAGGCACCGCCGAGCGCCATGGAGTTGGTGCGACCGTTTTGCGGACCCGGCGTCGTCTTGCTGCCGGACTGCCAGGCATCGATCAGTTCTTCGAGCTTGTCTGGTGTCAGGTCCTCGTAGGTGTCCTTCCAGACCTGCACCATGGGCGCATTCACGCAGGCGCCGAGGCATTCCACCTCTTCCCACGAGAGCGTGCCATCGGCATTGCGGTGGTGCGGTTCGTGATTGATCTTGCGCTTGCAGACCTCGATCAGGTCATTGGCACCGCGCAGCATGCAGGGCGTGGTTCCGCACACCTGCACATGGGCCTTTGTGCCGACCGGCGAAAGCTGGAACATGGTGTAGAAGGTCGCCACTTCGAGCACGCGGATATATGCCATGCCCAGCATGTCGGCGATGTATTCGATGACGGGGCGCGACACCCAGCCGGCGTTCTGCTCTTGGGCGCGCCAGAGCAGCGGGATCACGGCCGAGGCCTGTTTGCCTTCCGGATACTTCGCAATGGTCAATTTGGCCCAGGACAGGTTGTCAGGCGAAAACACGAAGGCCTGCAACGGCTGATGGGGATCGAGACGACGAACGCTCACCGGTCCACCTCTCCAAACACGATATCAAGTGAGCCGAGGACGGCGGAGATATCCGCCAGCATGTGGCCGCGGCAGAGGAAATCCATGGCCTGCAGATGGGCAAAGCCGGGGGCACGCAGGCGGCAGCGGTATGGCTTGTTGGTGCCATCGGCCACCAGATAGACGCCGAACTCGCCCTTGGGCGCTTCGACGGCCGCATAGACTTCGCCGGCCGGCACCTTGTAGCCTTCGGTGTAGAGCTTGAAGTGATGGATCAGTGCTTCCATCGAGCGCTTCATCTCTCCGCGCTTGGGCGGCACAACCTTGCCATCAGTCGAGGAGATCGGCCCCTGCCCATCAGGAGAGGAAAGCTTTTCCACGCACTGCTTCATGATCTTCACGGCCTCGCGGCATTCCTGGACGCGGATCAGGTAGCGGTCGTAGTTGTCGCCGTTCTTTCCAATAGGAATGTCGAAGTCGAGCTCCGAATAGCACTCATAGGGCTGGGCCTTGCGCAGGTCCCAGGCGGCGCCGGAACCACGCACCATGACACCGGAGAAACCCCAGTTGAAGGCATCCTCCAGCGAGACAACGCCGATATCGACGTTGCGCTGCTTGAAAATGCGGTTGTCGGTCAGCAGGCTCTCGATGTCATCGAGAACCTTGGGATGCGTCTCTGTAAAGTGCCCGATGTCGTCGATGAGTTGCTGCGGCAGGTCCTGGTGAACGCCGCCGGGCCGAACATAAGCCGCATGCATGCGGCTTCCGCAGGCGCGTTCGTAGAAGACCATCAGCTTCTCGCGCTCCTCGAAGCCCCAGAGCGGCGGCGTCAGGGCGCCAACGTCCATGGCCTGGGTCGTGACATTGAGAAGATGGGACAGCAGCCGGCCGATTTCGGAATAGAGAACACGGATCAACTGCCCGCGCTTAGGCACTGAAATCTCAAGCAATTTTTCCACGGCCAGGGCGAATGCATGCTCCTGGTTCATGGGCGCGCAATAGTCCAGCCGGTCGAAATATGGGACAGCCTGCAGGTAGGTCTTCTGCTCGATCAGCTTTTCGGTGCCACGGTGCAGAAGGCCGATATGCGGATCGACGCGGGTGACAACCTCGCCATCGAGTTCCAGCACCATGCGCAACACGCCATGTGCGGCGGGATGCTGCGGCCCGAAGTTGATGGTGAAATTCCTGGTGGCGACTTCGGTCATTGCTTGGCCTTCTCATCGCCGGGCAGGACATAGGTGCCGCCCTCCCATGGGGAGAGATAATCGAACTGGCGGAATTCCTGCACCAGCTTCACTGGCTCATAGACAACACGCTTCTGCTCGTCGTCGTAACGCACTTCGACATAGCCCGTGGTGGGAAAATCCTTGCGCAGGGGATGCCCCTGGAAACCATAGTCGGTGAGGATGCGGCGCATGTCCGGATGGCCCACGAAGGCGATGCCAAAGAGATCAAAGACCTCTCGCTCGAACCAGTCGGCGGCCTTGAACACCGGAATGGCGCTCGGCACGTCGTCGCCCTCCCCTGCCGCAACCTTCACGCGGACGCGCGCGTTCTTGTAGGGCGACAGCAGGTGATAGACGACATCGAAGCGCTTTTCGCGATCGGGATAATCGGCGGCGGTAATGTCGATGAAGGACACGAAGCGGCAATCCGGATCATCACGCAGGAAGGTCAGCACGGCAATGATGTCGGCAGCGTCACAGGTCAGTGTCAGTTCGCCATAGGCAATGCTGTGCGAAAGCCTGCCCGCGGCAAAGCCGGCGGCGACATGGGTTGCCAGGGTATTGAGATCCACGGCCATCTCTCAGCGCTCGATTGTTCCGGTGCGGCGGATCTTCTTCTGCAGCATCAGAACACCATAAAGAAGTGCCTCGGCGGTGGGCGGACAACCCGGAATGTAGATGTCCACCGGAACAATGCGGTCGCAGCCGCGCACGACGGAATAGGAATAGTGATAGTAGCCGCCGCCATTGGCACAGGAGCCCATGGAGATGACGTAACGCGGCTCAGGCATCTGGTCGTAAACCTTGCGCAGCGCCGGGGCCATCTTGTTGGTCAGCGTGCCGGCCACGATCATCACGTCGGACTGGCGCGGCGAGGCGCGCGGGGCAAAGCCAAAGCGCTCCACGTCATAGCGCGGCATGGAGGTGTGCATCATCTCGACCGCGCAACAGGCAAGCCCGAAGGTCATCCACATGAGCGAGCCGGTGCGCGCCCAGTTGATCAAGTCATCACTGGTGGTGACAAGAAAGCCCTTGTCAGCCAGTTCCGCGTTGATCTCGGAAAAATACTGGCGCTGGTCACGCTCCATGTGCGGCGTTGCGGTCTGGATCAATCCCATTCGAGGGCACCTTTCCGCCATTCATAGATGAAACCGATCGTCAGGATGGCCAGGAAAATCATCATCGACCAGAAGCCGAAGATGCCGATCTTGCCGAGGCTGATCGCCCATGGAAACAGGAAGGCGACTTCGAGATCGAAGATGATGAAGAGGATCGAGACAAGGTAGAAACGCACGTCGAATTTCATGCGGGCGTCATCGAAGGCTTCAAAGCCGCACTCGTAGGCTGAAAGCTTTTCAGGATCGGGCTTCTTGTAGGCGATCACGAGCGGCGCAATCATCAATGCGAGGGTGATGGCGCCGGCAATCCCTATGAAAATCACGATTGGCAGGTAGTCCTGCAGCAGCTCTGGCATAATCCCCTCAAGGCGCCGAGGCCAATGGCCCCAAATCAGGCGCTAGCTAGCCCAGCGCACGGGTTGCATGCAAGCATTTAGAAACTCACCTGATTGTGACAAAATGCATGCGGGGCACGCAGAATCAGAAACCGATTCCCGCTTTCAGGAAACCGATGCCCAATGCCATGAATTCCGCCTTCTCGGTGCTGTCCTTGCCATAGCTGTGGCCACCCGTGGCAGGCTCGTAGTAAAAGGCCTGGTAGCCCATGGCCTGCAACTTGGCTGCAAACTTGCGGCCGTGGCCCGGATGGACCCTGTCGTCGGCCTTGCTTGAGGCAATGAGGATGGGCGGGTAGTTTTTGTCTGGCTCGGCCATGTGGTAGGCCGAAAACTTCTCCATGAAGGCCCAATCCTCGACCTTTTCCGGATCGCCGTACTCGGCAATCCAGCTCGCGCCCGCCAGGAGTTTGGTGTAGCGGCGCATGTCGGTGAGCGGGATGGTGCAGAACAACGCTCCGAAATGCTGCGGAAAGCGCACCAGCATGTTGGCGATCAGCAGGCCGCCATTGGAGCCACCTTCGGCGGCAATCCGTTTCGGCACCGTGACGCCGCGCTTCACCAGATCCTCGGCGACGGCCGCAAAGTCATCATGGGACTTGGCCTTGCCTGCAAGGCGCCCGGCATCGTGCCAGGGTGTTCCAAATTCGCCGCCGCCACGAATATGGGCGATGACGCAGGTACCGCCCTTCTCCATCCAGAGCTTGCCCATGACGGCGTTGTAGGTCGCCTCTTCCGAGAGGCCGAAACCGCCGTAGCCCGTCATGTGGACGGGGGCGTTGCCGGAGGTGTCGCGAGGACCGATCTGGACATAGGGAATGCGTTCTCCGTCAGCCGACACGGCTTCGTGGCGCGTCACCTCGATTCCCGCCGCATCAAAGAAGGAGGGCCCGCGCTTGAGGTCGCGCAACACCGTCGCGCCCTCGGCACACAGAGACAAGGTCGGCGGCGTCACTGGGTCATTGACGGAAATCAGCAGGTCGCCGTTGCTGTCGGAGGCCTCTGCGTCAAAGGCCATGACGCTGACAGAGCCGGTTCCCGGCAGTTCCGGAAATGGCTGCCGCTGCCAGGTGCCATCATAGGCTTCGAAACGATTCTCGAGATTGTCCTTGTAGTGGACAAGAAGCTTGCCGTTGATGAAGGCAAAGCTCTGCAGGGCCTTGCGGGCGGCAGGCTCAAACAGGACTGTGAAGTCTCGGTCGCCGGCAAGGAAGGCTGCCCGCGAAATGACCAGAAGCGAGTCGGCGGCGTGGACCTTGCCCCCGACGCTCCAGGCCTCGCGGGTCTTGACGGCCATGAGGTCGCCTTCGAATTCGACGGTAACTCCCGGCGGCAGGTCAAGCTGCTGCAACTCTCCCCCCGCTGGCCCGGTGTGGACAGTCAGGTTGAAGAAATCGACATGGTCGAGGATATAGACAGGCGTTTCGGGGTGACAATGATCGACGGCACACCAGACGCCCATGTGATTGCGATCGATCTCGAAAATGACCTTGGCATTCTCAAGCGGCTCGCCCCGTTTCCACAGGCGCACTGCCCGGGAATAACCCGCCACAGTCACATAATCGTCGCCGCCGATTGCACTGGTCAGCAGGATCGTGTCCTTGTCGATCCAGACAGCGCTGCCCTTGGCTTCGGGAACGTTGAAACCATTCTCGATGAATTTACCGGACTCGCGATCAAATTCGCGCAGCACCACGGCATCGGAACCACCGCGCGACAGGCTGAGGATCACATGGCGGTCGCTGCCGGCAAGCGATGCTGCCCCGGAATAGACCCAGT
>CAZUKI010000194.1:0-5862 GCA_964620785.1 uncultured Aestuariivirga sp. | reverse complement strand
TTACACTTGAAGAAGAATTTGCGGGAACTCACGCGTGTCCTCTGGGCCCGATATGCTGTGAGGTTTTTGAGCTGCGCACCACGCCTTTCTTGCAACGTTTACGTTTGTCATTGTCCTGAGTATGCTGTCGACGGTTGGGAGACGGCTAACTTGAAAGACAAACACAACGCTGCGAATTCAGCTCTCGGTTATCTGTTTCAGCTTCGATATGCGTTACTATGCGGCATTTTGGAAGGCAAAAAGAACATTGGCCATTCCATATCAATTGAGAAGTTTTGCCAATCGGCCTCGCATAATACTTGCCGACGAGCCAACTGCTGCCCTTGACTCTTCTAGAGCGCAACTGGTGATGGACTTGCTGCGAAAACTTGCCACCGAACAGGAAGCTTGCATTGTCACTGTTTCCCTTGACGAGAAAATCTTCTCTCGCTTCGATCGGTTGATTTTGGTTCGCGACTGCCAACTCATCGATCCGTAAATCGGTCGAATTCCGAATAGCTGGCCAGGCGGATCAATTCGCAGTTGTTTCCGCCTATTCTCACCGGAGTTTGCCTTGAATTTCCGCTGTGTTGATGCTTATTCCGATCTACGCAGAAGTATTTCATCCTCAATCTGGAAGCACCCTTGAAGCTTTTCTCCCCTATTCTCGTCGGCGTAACGCTGGTCGACCGCCTGGTTTCCTGCGTCGGTGCCTTGCTAGGCATCACGTTGACTTGCATCATCTGCTGGCTGCTGTTTGGGAAGGAAAGTCACTTGCCATTCATTGTCGCCCCGATGGGGGCGTCAGCCGTATTGTTGTTCGTTATTCCTGCCAGTCCTCTCGCCCAACCTTGGCCGATTGTCTTCGGTAACACTATTTCAGCACTTGTAGGCGTTGTCGTAGGCAGGCTGGTCGGCCAGCCGTTCCTGGCGGCTGGCATTGCTGTTTCTGTGGCAATTATTGCCATGACCTTCACGCGGTCACTACATCCGCCAGGCGGCGCAGCTGCACTGAGTGCTATCATTGGCGGCTCCGCCGTCAGAGACATGGGGCTTCAGTTTCCTTTCTATGTCATTGCTATTAATTCTCTTGCTCTTGTGATACTCGGCGTCTTTTTCCATAAGCTGATGCGACACAATTATCCGCACCGGTCCATTGCCGAGCCAACCAATGTTCACTCTACAAACGATAGCAAAATTGCGGAAAGGACAGGCTTCACGGGCGAGGATATTGATCAGGTTATATCTGAATTCCACGATACTCTCGACATTGACCGCCAGGACCTTGAGGCGCTGCTCAGGCTGGTGGAACAACGCACCCTACAGCGCCACCATGGCAGCCTGACCTGCGCCGATATCATGTCTCATGACGTGATCAGCATTTCGTCGCAGGAAACCGTGGAGCATGCGCGGCAGCTTTTGTTAAAGCGGCACCTGCACATCCTGCCGGTTGAGTTTGATGATGGCAGGTTGACTGGCGTGGTCGGCTGGCAGGAGCTGGCGGGCCTTGCCGATGACAGCCCCATTCCCGTGATTGACGCTGTGACCGCATTCGCCGAGGATCCGGTTGTCAGCCTGCTGCCGAAACTGACTGACGGGTTGCATCACGGCGTCATCATTGTCGATCACAGCCATGTGGTGAAGGGTATCATTTCGCAGACGGATCTTCTCGCAGCACTCGGGCAAATGCTGCTGTCAACCGTTCCCAAATGATTGCAATCCTCTGCTAACCGGGCCGGAAGGCCTTGCAGTGTTCCGGGCTCACCTCAATCCGGGCGGCGCCGATGAGATCAAGGCAATAAGGCACTGCGCCGAAAACGGCGGCGAGGCTGGTTGCAATGGCGGCGGGCTTGCCGGGCAAGGTGATGAAGAGAGTGCGGCCGCGCACGCCAGCTTCCTGGCGGGAGAGGATAGCGGTGGGGACTTCGCGCAGGTTCGCCAGCCGCATCGCTTCGCCAAAACCATCGAGCCGCTTTTCAACGATGTCGGCGAACGCTTCCGGGGTCTGGTCACGGGGGGCGGGGCCGGTTCCGCCTGTGACGAGCACAAGGTCCATGCCACCTTCGCCTGCGAGGTCACGCAGCACGGTTGCCACCGTTTCACGGCCATCGGGTATGATCTTGCGGGTGATGGTTATGGGTGACGTAATGACTTTGCGCAGCCAGTCCTCGGCCGCAGGGCCGCTCTTGTCTTCGTAGATTCCCTGGCTGGCACGGTCCGAAACGGTGATGATGGCGATTGCAGCGACCGGTGTGTTCATGTCACGCAACCAGCGCAAGGCGCGCTGCGAGACACCATTGGACGGCGTGATCCACGTCGCCTGGCAGTTGCACCAGCGCATCACCAGCGAAGGCCCGCAGCTCATCAAGGTTCAAGCCGTTGACGCCGACCAGCACTGGCATCTCCCGCCCGACCGCTTCTGCAATGACGGGGACGAGACCCTTGCCCTCACACTCGCGCTTGCCGAACTTGTTGATGATGAGGAGTTCGGCGCCGTCGATCCGGCTCAGCACTTCGACGACGGTTTGCTCCAGTACGCCGGAATCGAGCCTGCAGCCGCGGGCGAGATCGCCGCGGTCTTCGCTGATCCGCATGTCCGGGCCATCGGGGAGCACGCGCAAATCCATGTCGCAGCGCAGCCGTCCCGGCCGTTCGGTGTTCGATTGCACAGTGCCGGCGAGGCGCATGCGCCTTGCTTCAAGCCGGGCCACAACCTGCATGAGGAACAGATCTGTTGCACCCCGGCCTGTCAGGCTCACACATGCGATGTTCACAACCAGTCTCCTTCACGCCGCGAGATCAACGCCCTGGATTTCGGCGGCGGCGATCAGTTCGGCTGTAAACCGCCGTGATGCTTCGACCCAGGCCGCCTTGTCCGCCGCTTCGCGCAGCCGCGGCAGGACAGTTTCGAAGGGCAGGATACTGCCTTGCGCTGCCGCATCAAGCCGAATGACGTGAAAACCAAAGCGCGTGGTAACGGGATGCGGGCTGATTTCACCTTCCTTGAGCTGGCGGAGCGCAAATTCAAACTCGGCCACCGTGTCTCCCGGGCCGATCTGCCCGAGCTTGCCGCCGGCGCTGCGGGACTGGCAGGCCGAGTGCTGCTCTGCCAGCGCCGCGAATTTCCGCGGCGACGATGACAGCTCGGAAATCACCTGCTCGGCTGCGAGGCGCATGGCTTCGCGCGCTGGTGCATCCGCCGGATCGGCTGCGAACAGGATGTGTGACACTTCCCAGAGCGGCGGGGAGCGGAATTTTTCCGGGTTGCCATCATAAACTGCGCGCAGCCTGGCAGGATCGACCGGATGCGGCGCAACCGAAATGTCCAGCACCTGCCGGATCAAGGCTTCATCATCCGTTTCAAGTTTGCCTTCCGCCACCTCCTGCGGGTCGGGTGCAAGTTTCATCGCCTTCGCCCGTTGCAACAGCAATTCGCGGATGACGATGGCGCGCGCTGCCGAGCGCCATGAGTCGGTCCATTTGCCGCTCGCAGCGCCATGGTTCTGGGCTTCCGCGCTGACCACGCTCCACGGCACCACAACGCCATTGACGGTGATGTCTGAGGTCTTGAGCACCGAGGTCATGACGTCATTCTCCTGCATGCTTCGAGGTCGCCATCGGCAACGGGGCAACGCCCGCGACCGGCTGACGGGCACCACGGCGTGTACGGACGATCTGGTAGCCCGGCCGCCAGAAGTACCTGATGGGGGCTGAGAAGATGTGAACCAGGCGGGTGAAGGGAAAGAGGATGAAGATGGTCAGGCCCAGGGCAATATGGGTCTTGAATATCCAATGCGCCTCGGCGAGCTGGTCGGCAGCGCCGGGTTGCAGGTAGATGATGCCCTGCGCCCAGGCCATGAGCTTCGTCATCTCATGCCCATCGAGATTCTGCAGCGATACGAAGATCGACCCGATGCCGAGCAGGAGCTGCAGCATGAGGAGCAGCAGGATGCCTGTGTCGGCAAAGGTTGAATTGGCCTTGATGCGGGGATCAAACAGGCGGCGGTGAACCAGCAGGATGCCGCCGATCAGCGCCATGATGCCTGCAATGCCGCCCGCCGTGATGGCCAGCACCTGCTTTGCACCGTGTGAAATGCCGAGCCAGTCAAAAACCTGGATGGGTGTGAGAAGGCCGACCAGATGGCCGAAGAAGATGACCAGCACACCGACATGGAAGAGAACCGATCCGATGACGAACTGGCGCTTGCGGAGGATCTGGCTTGATTTCGACTTCCATGTGAACGGGTCACGCTCGTAGCGCACGATGGACGCGATGAACATGACGGTGAGGGCGATGTAGGGGTATACACCAAAGAGAAAATACTGCATCTCTTGCTCCGTTATTCCGCTGCTGCCGGCGTTGGCATCATGCGGTTCAGCATGTCGCGCGCTGCGGGGCAGCCCGCATTGGGATCAGGACCGAAGACCACCTGCGCTTCGGCATAAGTTGCATCGAGGGCTGCGAGGTCCATGGGATTGTCGAGGGGTTCCGCCATCAGGGCGGCGGCCTGCTCGGTGGTGGACCTTGCTTCCGCAAACTCTGCCAGAGCTGCGAGAACGCTGGCATAGGGCGTCTCACGCCGCGCCAGACGATCCGCCAGGGCGGTGATGATGGCGCCGGCATCGGCCAGAACAGTGCGGGCCTCTGCTTCATCCCGCGTTGAGAGGTATTCGAGCAGAACGGGCAAATGATCCGGCAATTCACTGCCTACCAATTCGAAGCCGTTGGTGCGGTACATCTCGAGCAGATCCACCATGGCACTGCCACGGTCACGGCTTTCGCCGTGCACATGCTCAAAGAGATTGAGCGAGAGGCTGCGCGAACGGTCAAACAGGAGCACGTATTTCTCCTGCGACTCCAGCACGTCTGACTGTGCGAGCTGTTGCAGCAGCGGCTCAATGGCCAGCACTGCGGCGGTGCTCACAATACCCTCCTCCGCCAGGACATGGCGGATTGCGGGGATGGCTTCACGCAGCTCGTCAGATGGATAGGAGAGCAATGCAGAAAGAGCCTTGAAGCTTTTCATCTGATGAACTCCGTGGGTGAACGGAACTGGCGGCCGCCGCCGAACAGCGACTTGCCATTGCTGCCGGAGGAGCAGCCGTTGCCATCGGTAAAGCCGCAGCCACTGCGCAGCTCGTAGGCATCTTCCACCAATTCACGATGCGTCGTCGGGATGACGAAACGATCCTCATAGTTTGCGATGGCGAGCAGGTGATACATCTCGTCGACCTGGTTGGGTGTGAGCCCGACGCGCTTTGCCACGCCGAGGTTGATGACACCATCAACCGTCTTCGAGCGCATGTAGGCCCGCATTGCCAACATCCTCTCGAGGGCCGCGACCACCGGCTTCTCATCACCCGCCGTCAGCATGTTGGCGATGTAGCGCACCGGGATGCGCAGCGACTTCACGTCCGGCATCTCGTCCTGCACCGAAATCTGACCGGCCTGGGCGGCATTCTGGATGGGGGACAGCGGCGGCACATACCAGACCATCGGCAGCGTCCGGTATTCGGGGTGCAGCGGGAAGGCAATCTTCCACTCCATGGCCATTTTCCAGATGGGGGAGTTCTGCGCCCCCCTGATCCAGTCCTCGGGAATGCCCTCGGCGCGGGCTGCCGCGATGATGGCCGGGTCATTGGGATCAAGGAACACGCCGAGCTGCGCGTCATAGAGATCCATTTCCTTCTCGGCGGCAGCGGCTTCCGAAATCTTGTCGGCATCGTAAAGCATGACGCCGAGATAACGGATGCGGCCGACGCAGGTTTCGGAGCAGACGGTGGGTTGGCCTGATTCCAGGCGCGGATAGCACAGCGTGCACTTCTCCGACTTGCCGGTCGACCAGTTGTAATAGATCTTCTTGTAGGGGCAGCCTGACACGC
>CAZUKI010000193.1:3731-5926 GCA_964620785.1 uncultured Aestuariivirga sp. | reverse complement strand
CTGAAAAGCAGGCCCTGAAGGCCATGGAACTGTCGCTGCGCTGGGCCGAGCGTTCACGCACCGCCTTTGGCAGTCAGCCGGGCCGCGGCAACTTCGGCATTGTCCAGGGCGGCACCAATGAGGCCCTTCGCCTCAAAAGTGCCAGGGGGCTGAGCGACATCGGCTTTGAAGGCTACGCGATCGGCGGGCTTGCCGTGGGCGAGGGCCAGGCCCTGATGCTGCAAACGATTGATTTCACGGCTCCGGCCATGCCCAGCGACCGGCCACGCTACCTCATGGGAGTGGGCACCCCCGACGACCTGCTCGAGGCTGTGGCCCGGGGCATCGACATGTTTGACTGTGTCTTGCCCACCCGTTCGGGCCGCCACGGCCAGGCCTTCACGCGCTTTGGCAAGATCAATCTCCGCAACGCCAGACACGCCGCGGACACCCGCCCGCTGGATGAAAGCCACCCGTGCCCGGCACTATCCCTCTATTCCAGGGCTTACCTGCATCACTTGATCAGATCGGGCGAACTGCTTGGCATGATGCTGCTCTCCTGGGCCAATATCGCCTATTACGAATCCCTGATGGCAGAGATGCGGGCAGCCATAGCTGCGGGCCGCTTCGCCGAATTCCGCCATCAGACCAAGGAACAGTGGATGCGCGGCGAAGCTGGCCTATAATGCTTGCGACAATTGGAGGTTGCCCATGAAGATGAGTGGTGAAGAAGTCATTCCGGCGCCAATCACGGCTGTATGGTCCGCACTGAACGACCCGCAGATCCTGAAGCAATGCATCCCGGGCTGCGAGTCGATCACGACGACCGGCGAAAATGCCTTCTCGGCGCGGGTTGTCGCAAAGGTCGGACCGGTCAAGGCAGGCTTCACGGGCAATGTCCAATTGAAAGACCTGAATCCCCCGCACAGCTACCGGATCGAAGGCAAGGGCGAGGGTGGCCTTGCTGGTTTTGCCACTGGTGGCGCAACAGTGAAACTTGAAGAAGTCCCCGAAGGCACACGCCTCATCTATGATGTCGATGCGCAGATCGGCGGAAAGCTGGCCATGCTTGGCGCCCGGCTTCTCGACTCGACGGCACAGTCCATGGCCGGGCAGTTCTTCGACAAGTTCGCTCGTTTGGCGGCCGAACGCGGCAAGGCCGCCGCTGCTGCCCCCACCGCGAAGGCGCCGGCGAAGAAGGCAGTGAAGAAACCAGCAGCAAAGCCCGCAAAGAAAGCTGTCAAGAAGCCAGCGACAAAGGCTGCAAAGAAAGCCGCGAAGCCCGCGAAGAAGTCTGCAGCGAAGGCCAAGAAGAAGCGCTGATCCTTCAGCTCCGAGCCTGTTTTCGCTACTTGCCGGCACCACCCGTGTGTTCGCCGTCGCGTGTCAGGTAGTAGGCCGCGACGATGGGCAGGAAGGTTACCGCCATGACAATGATGGCGACCACATTCGTGACCGGCCTCTGGCGCGGGCGGATCAACTCATTGAGCATCCAGATCGGCAAAGTTGACTGCTGACCGGCGGTGAAGGTCGTGACGATGACCTCATCGAAAGAGAGGGCGAAAGCCAGCATGCCGCCCGCCAGCAATGCTGTTGCGATCTGCGGCAGGACGACATGGCGGAAAGTTTGCGAGCCGTTCGCCCCGAGGTCCATCGAGGCTTCGATCATGCTGGCGGACGTCCTGCGGAAGCGGGCGAGGGCATTGTTGTAAACCACCACGATGCAGAATGTGGCGTGGCCGAGAATGATCGTCCATGTCGAAAATGGAATGCTCATGATGTCGAAGGCCGAGCGGAGCGCGATACCGGTGATGATGCCGGGAAGTGCGATCGGCAAGATGAACAGCAGCGAGATCGAATCCTTGCCGAAGAATTTCGCGCGCGACAGCGCTGCGGCCGCCAGCGTTCCGAAGACCAGGGCAATCAGCGTGGCAAGAAAGGCGACCTTGAGCGAAAGCCACAAGGGACCCCAGATGTCCGGCCGGTCGTACCAGGCAGTTCCGAACCATTGCGTCGTGAAACCAGGTGGCGGGAACTGAAAGCTCTTCTCCTCGGTGGTGAAGGCATAGACGAAGATCAGCAGCAACGGCAGGTGCAGGAAGAGCAGCCCGGCGATCGCCGCTGCCTTCAATCCCCATCCGGCATTGAGGTTAGAGTGCATCGAAGGCCCCCATGCGCCGCGCCACCACCAGATAGATGCCCATGATGACGATGGG
>CAZUKI010000193.1:0-3631 GCA_964620785.1 uncultured Aestuariivirga sp. | reverse complement strand
GCGCTGGCCTTGTCCCAGACGAATGTCGCCATCTCGCCTTCCTTGATCGTCGCATCCTGTGCCGGCAGAACAGCGGCGAGCCGCGTTCCCTTGGCGTCAATCACCACACGCGTGATCGATCCCTGATAGCTCACCGAAACCACACGGCCAGAAACCTGCGATGACTTGGCCGGCGCTTTCGCCTTGGCGGCCAGCAACTTTACCTTTTCCGGGCGAAGGCTTGCCCAAACCTTGGGCGCGCCGTGGCTGGCGTTGAATTCCGGCGACAGCACATTCGATGAACCGACGAAATCCGCGACGAAACGTGAGCGCGGCCGCTCATAGACCTCGGTGGGTGCCCCGGCCTGCACGATCCGGCCATTGTTGAAGATCGCAACACGGTTTGCCATCGACAGGGCCTCTCCCTGGTCGTGGGTCACAAAGACAAATGTGATGCCAAGCTGGCGTTGCAGGACTTTCAATTCCTCCTGCATCTGTTCACGCAACTTGAGATCGAGCGCACCCAGCGGTTCATCGAGTAGAAGAACCCGGGGCTGGTTCACCAGTGCGCGAGCAAGCGCCACGCGCTGCCGCTGACCACCGGAAAGCTGGGCGGGCCGGCGCTGTTGGAAGCCATCGAGTTTGACCATCTGCAGGGCGGCAATGGCCTTCGCTTCACGTTCGGCCCGCGCCATGCCCTTGATCATCAGCCCATAAGCGACATTCTCGCCGACCGTCATGTGCGGGAACAGCGCATAGTCCTGAAAGACCGTGTTGACGTTGCGCTTGTAAGGCGGAAGGCCCCCGGCAGTTTCACCGAAAATTTCGATCTGCCCGGCAGTCGGCTGTTCGAAGCCAGCGATCAGGCGCAGGCAGGTCGTCTTTCCCGAACCGGACGGCCCAAGCATGGCGAAGAACTCACCCTCTTCGATATCGAGCGTGACGTCATCGACAGCCCGCACGGGGCCAAAGTGACGTGAGACGTTCTGGAAACTGACTGCGATTGGCATGCTGACCTGAAATGGAAACCCCGGCCAGGTGGCCGGGGTTGTTGTTAAGGTGGTGTTACTGGCCCATCACTTCGCGGTACTTCTTGTCCCATTGTGAGTAGGGGACGCAACCACCGTCGGCCTCGCACTTGGCGGTCGGCGTGCGCCAGAACCAGATCTTGTCGAAGTTGTCGAAGCCATTGGTGGCACAGCCAGTGTCCGTCAACAGCGCATTGCCCTTGCAGGCAGCGGGAACCGACGGCACGGAACCGAACCAGGCGGCAAGATCGCCCTGAACCTTTGGCTCGATCGAATGATTGAGCCACATATAGGCACAGTTGGGATGCGGCGCTTCGCTGTGCAGCATGGTCGTGTCGGCCCAGCCCGTGGCACCTTCTTCAGGAACTGTCGAGGCAATCGGCGTCTTTTCCATCACGGCCTTGTCGGCCTGCAGGAGGTTGACCTGGAACGGCCAGGAGGAAGATGCCACGACACCTTCGTTCTTGAAGTCGTCGATCTGCACCATGGCATCGTGCCAGTAGCGGCCAACCAGCTTGCGCTGACCGGACAGCAGCTCGATGGCCGCATTGAACTGGGCCTCGTTGAGCTCATAGGGGTTCTTGATGCCCAGTTCCGGCTTCTTGTGCATCAGGTACAATGCCGCGTCGGCCACGTAGATCGGTCCGTCAAAGGCCTGGACACGGCCCTTGTTGGACTTGCCGTCCGGCAGGGTCTGTTCCTCGAGAACGACCGACCAGCTCTTGGGCGCTTCCGGGAAGACCTTGGCGTTATAGGCCAGCACATTCGGGCCCCACTGGTAGGGAACACCATAATGCGTGCCATCCACCGTATGCCAGGGGGCGTCTTTGAGCCGGTCATCGACACTGGCCCAATCCTTGATCAGGCTGATATTGACGGGCTGCACCTTCTTGCCGGCGATGAGACGCAGGCTTGCGTCACCGGATGCCGTGACGAGGTCGAAACCGCCCTGATTCATCAGGGTAACCATCTCGTCAGAGGTTGCCGCAGTCTTGACATTGACCTTGCAGCCTGTGGATTTTTCAAAATCGGTTACCCAGTCGTAGCCCTTGTCAGTCTCACCGCGCTCGATGTAGCCGGGCCAGGCAACGATATCGACCTGGCCCTCGCCAGCACCGATTTCGGTCTTCAACTCCTGTGAAAAGGCCGGAGCAATGGTGCCCGCCGTCATTGCCGTCGCGGCAAGAAACGCAACGGTAGCCTTGGTTTTTGTGTACATACTATTCTCCCTGAACTGTACCGGAAACCAGAACTGATTACCCGCAACAGACCCTCTAAAACGGCCCGGCAGACCCGGTGTTCCAGCAGCTTAGACGCAATTCTCTGGACTGGTAAAGCCACCTGCTGGGCGCCGCGGAACCATTGTCTCATTGCTTCCCTGCGGTCTATGCTGCTAGGTTCAAAAGAAAAATCCAGCTTCGGGGGTGTAATTTGGTAGATGCTCAAGCGTCCAGGCCTGGCAACGGCACGGTAGCTGTTGAGGTACAGGACCTTCACAAGACGTTTGGGCAGCTGGAAGTTCTGAAAGGTGTCTCGCTCGAAGCGCACGAAGGCGATGTCGTTTCGATGATCGGCGCATCGGGTTCCGGCAAGAGCACCTTCCTGCGCTGCATCAATTTTCTCGAAATGCCAACGCGCGGCCGGATTTCGGTCGGTGGCGAAGAAATCGCCCTGAAGCAGGGCCGCGACGGCAATCTTCATCCTGCCAATGCCCGCCAGGTTGAACGCATTCGCACTGAACTTGGCATGGTTTTCCAGAGCTTCAATCTCTGGCAGCATCTGAACGTGTTGCAGAATGTCATGGAAGCGCCCGTGCACGTGCTCAAGGTTCCGAAGGCAGAGGCCAAGGAGAGAGCGGAAGCCCTGCTGCAGAAGGTTGGGCTCTACGACAAGCGCGACCAATATCCGTCCTTCCTGTCCGGTGGCCAGCAACAGCGCGCCGCCATTGCCCGTGCCCTGGCCATGCAGCCGAAGGTCATGCTGTTTGACGAACCTACGTCAGCCCTCGATCCTGAGCTGGTCGGCGAAGTGCTCAAGGTGATCCGTGACCTGGCCAAGGAAGGCCGCACGATGATTCTCGTCACCCATGAAATGAAGTTTGCCCGTGATGTATCCAGCAAGGTCATCTACCTTCATCAGGGTCTGATCGAGGAGGAGGGGCCTCCATCTCAGGTATTCGGCGCGCCGAAAAGTGCGCGCTGCAAGCAATTCGTCTCCGGCCTGCACCATTGAGGCCGGAACGGATCCGGAAGTGAAACTTTGTGTAACCAGGGAGTACTATCTATGAAGTATCTAAAATCAATGGCACTGGCCGCTGTTGCAGCCCTTGCCATCGGCGCCGGTTCGAATGCCGCCCGCGCCGATCTCGTTTTCGCAACCGACGCGGCACCATATCCGCCCTTCACCTCGCAGAATGCTGCCGGAGAATGGGAAGGCTGGGAGTATGACGTGCTCATGGCACTGTGCGCCGAGATGAACGAGAAGTGCACGCTGATTCCCGTGGCCTGGGACGGCATCATTCCAGCGCTGCTCGAAAAGAAGATGGATGGCATCTTCGGCTCCATGTCGATCACGCCAGAGCGCCAGAAGCAGATCAACTTCTCCGACATGTATTACAACTCGGC
>CAZUKI010000192.1:0-5931 GCA_964620785.1 uncultured Aestuariivirga sp. | reverse complement strand
GTGTACCAGAAGCCGATCAACAAATAGGAGGCGAGGCCCACCCCTTCCCAGCCGAAGAACATCTGCACCAGGTTGTCGGCGGTCACCAGCATCAGCATGGCGAAGGTGAACAGCGAGAGATAGGCAAAGAAGCGTGGCTGGTGCTCATCATGGCTCATGTAGCCAAGTGAGTAGAGATGGACGAGCGAGGACACCGTGGTGACGACAACCAGCATGACGGCAGTCAGCGTATCGATGCGGAGCACCCAGTCAGCCGAAAGTGCGCCGGAATTGATGAACTTGAGCACCGGCACCTTGATGAGTTCGGGCTCGTGCAGGAAGCTCCAGAAATTGACCCATGACAGAAGGCAGGCAACAAAAAGCAGCGCCGTCGTCAGATACATTGGCCACATGGGTCCGTGGTAGTGCCCGTGATGATCATCATCATGGCCATGCGCATGGTCGCCGTGAGCACTGTGGCCGCCGTGGGCGTGTTCGGCATAGACATCCCTGTCATGGCCGAAATTGCGGAACAGCGCGGTGCCGAACAGCCCCGCTATGATCGCGCCCAGCAGTGGAAGGAAGACGATGGCCTGGTACATGAGTGCTTCCGTCAGCCTTTCATCATGGTGATGTCTTCAACTTCGATGGTGCCGCGGTTGCGGAAATAGGTCACCAGGATGGCGAGACCAATGGCGGCTTCACCCGCCGCCACGGTCAGCACGAGGATGGCGAAGACCTGGCCCACCAGATCCTGAAGCTGCGTCGAGAAGGCGACGAGGTTGATGTTGACCGCAAGCAGCATCAGTTCAATCGACATCATGATGATGATGACGTTCTTGCGGTTGAGGAAAATGCCGAAAATGCCGATCGTAAAGAGGATGGCGGCAACGGTGAGATAGTGCGTAAGGCCGATCATGCTCAGATCCCCTGCCCCGGTTCGACTTTGCGGATTTCAACGGCAGTTGCCGGCGTGCGCGCGACCTGGGCCGTGATGTTCTGGCGCTTGACGCCTTCCTTGTGGCGCAAGGTCAGAACGATGGCGCCGATCATGGCGACAAGCAGGATCATGCCGGCAGCCTGGAACCAGTAGAAATACTTCGTGTAAAGAACTTCGCCCAGTGCCTGCGTGTTGGTGACACCTGAAGGTGTCGGCGCAGCAGCCTGCAGGGCATCGGGCGCCAGGGACCATGTGCCAAAGACCAGTGCCAGTTCGGCAAGCACGATCAGGCCGATCACCGCGCCCACAGGCAAGTAGCTTGCAAGGCCTTCGCGCAGCTTCACGAAATCGACATCAAGCATCATGACGACGAAAAGGAAGAGCACCGCGACCGCGCCCACATAGACGACGACGAGGATCATCGCCAGGAACTCAGCGCCCATCAGGATGAAAAGGCCAGCGGCGTTGAAGAAACAGAGGATGAGGAAGAGGACCGAGTGCACGGGGTTGCGCGAGAGCACGACCATCAGGGCCGAGGCGATGGCCAGGGCCGCGAAGAGGTAGAAAAAGAAGGTTACTGCGAGCATGTCAGCGGCCCTCAGCGATACGGCGCATCGAGCGCAAGATTGCGTGCAATCTCAAGCTCCCAGCGGTCGCCGTTGTCGAGGAGTTTGGCTTTGTCGAAAAGCAGTTCCTCGCGGGTTTCAGTAGCGTATTCGAAGTTGGGGCCCTCGACGATGGCATCGACCGGGCAGGCTTCCTGGCAGAAGCCGCAGTAGATGCATTTCACCATGTCGATGTCATAGCGGGTGGTGCGGCGGGTGCCATCATTGCGGCGGGGACCGGCCTCGATGGTGATGGCCTGGGCGGGGCAGATTGCCTCGCAGAGCTTGCAGGCGATGCAGCGTTCCTCGCCATTGGGGTAGCGGCGCAGCGCGTGTTCGCCACGGAAGCGCGGCGAGAGCATGCCCTTCTCATGGGGATAGTTCAGCGTCACCTTCGGCGAAAAGAAATACTTCATGGCAAGGACAAAGGCCTGGACAAATTCCTTGAGGAAAAGCGCGCGGGCGGTTTGCGAGAGTTTCATGCGGGCAACCATCCAAAGGAGACAAGAACGCCGGCGGTAAGTGCCACCCAGAACAGCGAAAGCGGCAAGAACACCTTCCAGCCGAGGCGCATCAACTGGTCATAGCGATAGCGCGGCACGATCGTCTTCACGATGGCAAACATGAAGAAGACAAAGACAAGCTTGATAAGGAACCAGACCACGCCCGGAACCCAGTTGAGAACGGCGACATCGACGGGTGGCAGCCAGCCCCCGAGAAAGAGGATCGTCGTCATGGCGCACATCAGGGTGATCGCCACATACTCGCCGAGCATGAACAGGAGGTAGGGCGTCGATGAATATTCGACCATGTGCCCGGCTACGAGTTCAGATTCCGCTTCGACAAGATCGAAAGGCGGGCGGTTGGTTTCCGCAAGCGCCGAGATGAAGAACACGACGAACATCGGGAACAGCGGCAACCAGTACCAGTCGAGCACGGAATTGGGCAGGCCCAGCAAGGTGCCAAGCCCTGTCTTCTGCGAGAGCACGATGTCCGTGAGGTTCAGCGAACCGGCACAAAGCAGCACAGTTATGATGACGAAGCCTATGGAGACTTCATAGGAGACCATCTGGGCGGCAGACCGGAGTGCAGCAAGGAACGGATATTTGGAGTTCGAAGCCCAGCCGCCCATGATGACGCCATAGACGCCGAGCGAGGACAGCGCGAAGAGGTAGAGAATGCCGACATTGATGTCGGCAATGGCCCAACCCAGGTTGAGCGGAATGACTGCCCAGGCGGCGAGGGCCAACAGTGCCGTGATCATCGGAGCAATCACGAACACGCCCTTGTTTGATCCGTCCGGAATAATCACTTCCTTGAAAACGAACTTCAGGAGGTCGGCAAAGGATTGCAGCAGACCCCAGGGACCGACAACATTCGGGCCCCGGCGCATCATGACCGCGGCCCAGACCTTGCGGTCAAAATAGATCAGGAACGACACCGTGATCAGCAGCGCGACAAGCAAAGCCACGCTTTGCAGTGCGATCAATCCGATGAGCCAGGCGACTTCGGTCATGGTTTACTCCGCCGCCTGCAGCCGGCGGCCTGACTTCAGGGCCGAGCATTCGCCCATGGTGCGCGAGGCGCGGGCAATGGGGTTGGTGAGATAGAAATCTGTGACCGGCGAACGGAACGGTTCCTTGGTCGACTTGCCCTCGCCCTTTCCCAGTTCCGACAGCGCGTCTGCGTCGGCCTTGTGGATCACATCAAGTTCCGCAAGCTGCGGGGCAATGCGATACATGGCGGCGCGAAGCTGATCGAGCGATGTCCATTCCGGTGCTGCGCCAAGCTTTTCGGCAAGGGTGCGGAGAATGGCCCAGTCCTCGCGAGCCTCGCCCGGCGGGAAGGCGGCGCGCGCCGTCATCTGCGGGCGGCCTTCGGTGTTCACATAAGTGGCGGATTTCTCGGTGTAGGCGGCACCTGGCAGGATCACGTCGGCACGGTGGGCGCCGGCATCGCCGTGGCTGCCGATATAAATGACGAAGGCCTTGCCGAGTTTCGTCGTGTCGATTTCATCGACACCGGCGAGGACGACGGCCGAAAGCTCGCCATTTCCTGCGGCATCGAGAATGCCCTGGGTATCAAGGCCGCCGTCACCCGGCAGCGCACAAACGTCGAGTGCGCCAACGCGGCCCGCTGCCGTGTGCAGGATGTTGAAGCCGTTCCAGCCTTCCTTGACGACACCGATCGAAGCAGCAGCCTTTGCCGCAAGCGCCAGGTTGGCAGCGCCATCGGGGCGGGCAAGAACACCCTGCCCCACGATGAACAGCGGCTTCTGCGCCTTGGCCGGGCCATGCTTGGCAAATTCCGCGAGGCTTTCAGGGCCTGCGCCGAGATAGGTGTAGTCGTAGGTGAGATCCGCCTTTTCGCCGACGACGCCGATGATGCAGCCGCCGCGCAGAAGGCGCTTCCTGATGCGGGCATTGAGCACCGGCGCTTCAAGGCGCGGGTTGCAGCCGATCAGCAAGATGGCGTCGGCCTCATCAATCCCGGCGATGGTGGAATTAAAAATGTAGGCTGCCCTGCCGCCATGCTCGCCGAGCGGCGAACCGGCCTCGCGGCAATCGATGTTGGCAATGCCAAGGGCCATGGCGAGGGTCTTGAGTGCGAAGGCCTCTTCGGCTGCCACCAGGTCGCCCACGAGGATTGCAGATTTCTTCGGCCCTGCCGCCTTGATCTTCTGGGCCGCCTGGCCGAGCGCCTCTTCCCAAGTGGCGGGGCGCAGTTTGCCCATCTCGCGCACATAGGGCTGGTCGAGGCGCTGGGTCTTGAGGCCATCCCAGACGAAGCGGGTCTTGTCGGAGATCCACTCCTCGTTGATGAGTTCGTGGGTGCGCGGCAGGATGCGCATCACTTCGCGGCCACGGGCATCAACGCGAATGTTGGAGCCAAGGGCGTCCATGACGTCAATGGTCTCGGTCTTGCGCAGTTCCCACGGCCTTGCCTTGAATTCATAGGGCTTCGAGGTCAGCGCGCCCACCGGGCAAAGATCGATGATGTTGCCCTGAAGCTCGGAGGAGATGACGGCGTTGAGGTAGGTGGTGATCTCCATATCCTCGCCGCGGCCGGTCGCACCCATCTCTGAAACGCCTGCCACTTCCGTCGTGAAACGCACACAGCGCGTGCACTGGATGCAGCGGGTCATCTCGGTCTTGACCAGCGGGCCGAAATCCTTGTCCTCGACCGCCCGCTTGTTCTCATGGAAGCGGTTCCTGTCGATGCCATAGGCCATGGCCTGGTCCTGCAGGTCACATTCGCCACCCTGATCGCAGATCGGGCAATCCAGCGGGTGGTTGATGAGCAGGAATTCCATCACGCCTTCGCGGGCCTTCTTGACCATCGGCGTGTTGGTGAAAACTTCCGGCGGTTCGCCATTGGGGCCGGGGCGAAGATCGTTCACCGACATAGCGCAGGAGGCCTGCGGCTTGGGCGGGCCGCCCTTCACCTCAACAAGGCACATGCGGCAGTTGCCGGCAATGGACAGGCGCTCATGGTAACAGAAGCGCGGCACTTCGGCGCCAGCCATTTCGCAGGCCTGCAGCAGCGTCGTGCCGTTCTCGTAGTCACCTTCAACGCCGTCTATCTTGATCTTGGGCATCAGGCACACCTCAGGGAGCGCATGCGCTCGCCATCCATCACTTCAGCCCAGCCGAATGCGTGTTCGGAGGGGCCATTGCTCTCAAAATGCTGCAACCGGGCATAAGCCTCATCGAGGGTTGGCTGGTGTCCCTCGAGCACATGCCAGAACACCATGTGCGGCTTTTCCATCAGGTCGAACCACTGCTCGCGCTTCTTGTAGAATTGCACATGCACGGTTTTGAAGACGTAGTTCTCCAGCGATGCTGCGTTTTCCCAGACGGACAGGTTCACGGCCATGTCGTCGCCCACCCGGAACTCGGTGGCGTTGTTGTTGTCACCCTTAAGGCGCCAGACAAATCCGGCAGAGCGCTCGGCAAGGGCATTGACGCGGTCGAGATTGTTCATGAATTCGGCCATGCGTGGGTCGCTGGTCGGATACTTGAACTTGCCGATGTTGAGCTCAGCGAGATGCATGGCTTCACTCCGCAGCAATGCGGCGCACGGCGCCGTCATGATCGGGGTTTGCCGCATACTGGTCGATGCGTTCTTCGATGACGTTGCGGAAATGGGCGATGAGGCCCTGGATCGGCCAGGCGGCGGCATCACCCAGCGCGCAGATGGTGTGGCCTTCGATCTGCTTGGTCACATCGAGCAGCATGTCGATCTCGCGCTTTTCGGCGCGGCCTTCGGCCATCCGGGTCAGCACGCGCCACATCCAGCCCGTGCCTTCGCGGCACGGTGTGCACTGGCCGCAGCTTTCATGCATGTAAAATTTCGAAAGGCGGGCGATGGCGCGGATCAGGTCGGTGGACTTGTCCATCACGATCA
>CAZUKI010000191.1:2910-6099 GCA_964620785.1 uncultured Aestuariivirga sp. | reverse complement strand
TGCATCGAGGGGATTAATGCTGAAGACGGCGTGACCGTTGCTGCCGCCTGCCTGATCGACCGATCGGCGGGCAAGGCCGATGTAGGTGTGCCACTGTTTGCTTTGACTTCGCTCGACGTCCCAACCTATGCGGCTGATGCCTTGCCGCCTGAGCTGCAGAAGCTGCCGGCAGTGAAACCCGGCAGCCGGAGCCTGGCCAAGTGATCATTGGGATTGGCAACGACATCATCGACATTCGCCGCATCGAAAAGACGCTTGAGCGGCATGGCGAACGCTTCATTGCCCGGATTTTTACCGATATCGAGCGCCGCAAGGCCGAACGCCGGGCACAGCGGGCTGCAACTTATGCCAAGCGATTCGCGGCCAAAGAAGCCTGTGCCAAGGCCCTGGGAACCGGCATGAGCCACGGTGTCTTCTGGAAGGACATGGGGGTGGTGAACCTGCCAACCGGCAAGCCAACCCTGCAACTCACGGGTGGCGCACTGGACAGGCTCAAGTCCCTGACACCGCCGGGGAAACAGCCGGTTATCCACCTGACCATGACCGACGAACTGCCTTACGCCCAGTCCATCGTCATAATTGAGGCCATCTGAACGCCGCAAACTGTGTCCACAACGACACAGGAGCGACCCTGCGGCGTTGCTGCATTGCTACAGCCGCTATGGGGCCACTATATGACTAGCCCGACGACGACGGAATTCCGCAAAGGTGGACGTATGAGCAAGAATGACCATGCCCTGGCGGCAGCCCGCGCCACAGGCAAGAAGAAGGACGAAGGCATCTGGGAGACTGTCAAAGTCATCATCCAGGCACTGCTGATTGCCTTCTTTGTCCGGACGTTCCTGTATCAGCCCTTCAACATTCCCTCGGGCTCGATGTACCCGACTCTCAAGGTCGGCGACTATCTTTTCGTTTCGAAGCTATCCTACGGCTACGGCAAGTACTCCTTCAACTTTGGCCTCAATACTTTCTCGGGCAACACCCTCATCAAATGTTGCCCCATTGATTTTCCGGGGCGCAAGTTTCTCGCCGACGTGCCGAAGCGCGGTGATGTTGCGGTCTTCAAGTTGCCCACCGACACAGACACCGACTACATCAAGCGCGTGATCGGCCTGCCGGGTGACCGCATCCAGATGAAGGATGGGGTCCTTTACATCAACGACGTCGCCGTGAAGAAGGACCGGATCGAAGACTACATCGATCAGGACAGGGAATTTGGCGGGGTCCCGGTGCCGCAATATACCGAAACGCTGCCCAATGGCGTACAGTATCATGTACTCGATTCAGACCCCAATGGTGGTCTTGACAACACTGACGTCTATGTGGTGCCCGAGAACCACTATTTCATGATGGGTGACAACCGCGACAATTCGCTGGATTCGCGTGTCCTCAATCATGTCGGCTATGTCCCGATCGAGAACTTTGTGGGCCGCGCCGACATCATCTTCTTCTCGATCTCGGCCGACGCTTCCCTGGTGAAGGTTTGGGAATGGCCAGTGCTGATCCGCTGGACGCGCTTCTTCCATCTGATCTGACATGGTGAGGAAGCGCACCGCCGCAGCAACAGACGATGGCGCTGACTGGTTGGGCCATTCCTTCAGTGACCCGGAACTGCTCCGGCAAGCACTGACCCATGGCAGCAGCCCCAAGGCACAGGCGAGTTACGAGCGCCTCGAGTTTCTGGGTGACCGCGTCCTGAGCCTGGTCATTGCCGAAGCCCTGTTCACGGTCCACAGCAAGGAGCGCGAAGGCAAGCTGGCGGCACGCCACAGTGCCATTGTGCGAGGCGAGGTCTGCGCCGAAATCGGCATGAAGTTGGGATTGGCTGACCATGTGCATCTCGGCGCCGTTGAACGCAAACAGGGTGTCCAGAACATGGGCTCCGTACTGGGCGATGTGATGGAAGCGGTTATTGGTGCCATTTACATGGACGCCGGTTTTGAAACAGCCAAGTCCTTCGTGCTGAAGCACTGGGACCAGGCGTTGAAGAACCCGGCAACGTCGATCAAGGATCCCAAGACATTTGTGCAGGAATGGGCCCTGTCACGCGGCAAGGAATTGCCATCCTATAAAGTGATTTCGCGGCACGGTCCGGAGCATAAGCCGGAATTTGCCGTGCGCCTTTCCATTCCGCTGCTTGGCATGGCGGACGGAAAGGGTGCATCGAAGCAGGCAGCGGAAAAAGCCGCCGCCATTGCCTTCATTGCTGAAAAAGGCCTGCGGTGAACGATACCCCAACATCAACCCGCTTCGGGTTTGCCGCGCTCATCGGTGCACCAAACGCCGGAAAATCAACGCTCGTCAATCAGCTCGTCGGTGCCAAGATTTCCATTGTCTCGCACAAGGTGCAGACAACCAGGGCCCGCATTCGCGCCATCATGGTCCAGGACAATGCCCAGGTGGTTCTGGTAGATACCCCCGGAATCTTCGCGCCGCGGCGCAAGCTCGATGAGGAAATGGTAAAAAGCGCCTGGGCAGGGTCTGCCGAGGCAGATGCGACAGCGCTTCTTGTCGATGCGCGGCGCGGGTTGGACGAACAGACCGAGGCCATCATCCGGCAACTGGAAGCGAACAAGACCAAGGCACTTCTGATCATCAACAAGACCGACCTCGTGAAGCGTGACCTGCTGCTCCCGCTCTCCAGGCAGTTGAATGAACGCTATGCCTTCACCGATACATTCATGGTGAGCGCGCTCACCGGAAGCGGCATCGAAAAACTGCGCGACAAGCTCTGCAGCCTCATGCCGGAAGGTCCCTGGCACTATCCGGGCGACCAGTCAGCAGACGTCAACCTGCGCTTCCTTGCGGCCGAGATCACCCGGGAGAAGATCTACGAGCGTCTGCACGAAGAGCTGCCATATGCCTCGACGGTTGAAACAGAGGTTTGGGAGGAACGCAAGGACGGCTCCGTCAAGATCACCCAGGCGATCTTCGTGGAGCGCGACGGGCAGAAGGCTATTGTCCTGGGCAAGGGTGGCCAGACCGTGAAAACACTGGGACAGTTGGCGCGAGCCGACATGGAAAAACAGTTTGACCGCCGTGTGCACCTGTTCCTCTTCGTGAAAGTGCGGGAAAACTGGTCCCAGGACCCTGAGCGGTTGCGGCTCATGGGTCTTCTGGAGTAGCCCCACACGCAATGGAATGGCGTGACGACGGCATCATACTTGCCGTGCGCGGGCACGGCGAAAC
>CAZUKI010000191.1:1266-2810 GCA_964620785.1 uncultured Aestuariivirga sp. | reverse complement strand
TATGATGCCATGCGGATCGTACTGGATGCCATCGACCACGACGATGTCTGGCCGGCGCTGCTGGTGCGCTGGGAACTGGGCCTGCTCGACGAATTGGGCTTCGGGCTCGATCTTTCCCGCTGCGCGGCAACCGGATCAGTTGATGAACTTGTCTATGTCTCGCCCAAGTCCGGCAAGGCCGTCAGTGCCGGGGCAGGGGCACCCTATGCCGCGCGCCTCCTCAGGCTTCCGCCATTCCTGAAGGGTGGCAACCATGCCAGCCGCGAAGATGTCCAGTCGGGCTTTGCCTTGACCGGCTATTTCCTTGAACGCGACGTCATGGGGCCGCGCGGCACTGCGATGCCGCAGGCCCGCGCCATGTTGCTGCAGGCACTGGCAAAATCCCCCGCAGCAGCTAATGAGAAGCCATGATCGGACGTCTGAACCATGTGGCCATCGCCGTGCCGGACCTCAAGGCAGCATCGGCACTCTATGCGCAATCCCTCGGAGCAAGTGTCTCGGCGCCACAGGCGGAAACCGCCCACGGCGTCACCGTTGTCTTCATCACGCTCCCCAACACCAAGATCGAACTTCTGGAACCCCTTGGCGAGAATTCGCCCATCACCTCATTCCTGCAAAAGAACCCTTCCGGCGGCATCCACCATGTCTGCTACGAAGTGGCCGACATTCTTGCAGCCCGTGACAAGCTGAAAGCCTCTGGTGCCCGTGTGCTGGGTGATGGCGAACCCAAGACCGGGGCGCATGGCAAACCGGTGCTGTTCCTTCACCCCAAGGATTTCAACGGCACATTGATTGAATTGGAACAGGCCTGAACGACATGGGAACGACAAGCGCAATCGCTATTTTCTTCATCATCTGGTGGACGGTGCTGTTTGCCGTGTTGCCCTTCGGCATTCGTAACGCCCACGAGGCCGGCCAGACGGTTCAGGAGGGCCATGACGCGGGCGCACCCATGGTCCATGGACTGAAATGGAAAGTGGCTGTGGTGACACTCGTCGCAACGGCCATCTTCGTGCCCGTCTACCTCTTCCTGTCGAGCGGCGGCCTCGACCGCATCTGAGGCTAGCTGCGCCGCTTGTCTTCGATGTCTGGAGCGGGCGGCAGCCTGGATTTCAAATCGCGGTCGGTGACGCTCATGTGGTTGCGGGTGTACTGCTCGGATGCCTTGCGCAGCGGTTGGAAATCCCAGGGGAAGTTGGAACCGTTCTTCATGGCCTCGAACAAGAAGAGCCGCGCCTGCTGGCTCCGTAGGACGTCCTGGGTAATGCGTGGGATGTCGAACTTGGCCTCGACCTCGGCCCGGAATTTCCTGGCAATGGGATGGGAAGCAGCGAGGTTGTTCGTCTCTTCAGTGTCGTCCAGCAAGTTAAAGAGCAGGTCAGGATCAGCCGGCGTATGGATGAACTTCCACGGACCGCGCCGCAGCATGTACATGGGAGCGATAGCCCCTTCCGCAAGATATTCGCCCCACGCGGTGGCCTCTGGACTTTCGGTTGCACCATCGAGCAACGGCACAAGTGAGCGCCCGTCCACGGGCCGGGCCA
>CAZUKI010000191.1:0-1166 GCA_964620785.1 uncultured Aestuariivirga sp. | reverse complement strand
ACGCCCACCAGGCTGTCGACATAGCTGATGTTGGCGTAATAGCCGTGCCGTGCCGCGCGCACATCGCGCTCCGTCACGACATATTCGCTCATCGCCGACATGTCGTAGAGGCGGCGGCTGTGGGGATCGAGTTGATTGTCCGAGATGGGCGCGGTCTTCGGCATGTCGATTGCCGCATCGTCATACAGGTCCCAGAACTGCTGCCGCGCCGCATAGGGATCATGCGGGTGCGTGAAGGAGGCCATGAGCGCCAGCGGCTTGTCGGCATCGAAGCGGGCGTGGTCGAGGATCTTGCGCCGCGCCTGGAAGGCCACATCGTCGTCATATTCAAGCTGGTTGGTGATCTCGGCAACGCCCGGCTGCAGCACGCTGGTCATGTTGTGATACCACCAGTCGATGCGCTCCTGGCGCAGCCGCCAGTCAGGAGTCCAGCCGAAGTCGGCAGGATAGATGTCGGTGGTCAGCCGCTCCTCGAGGCCGTGAAGCTGATCGGGTCCGACGAAATGCATCTTGCCGGAAAGGCAGGTCTTGTAACCATTGGCGCGCAGATAGTGGGCCCAGGTTGGAATGGCCGAGGGAAACTCAGCAGCATTGTCATAGACGCCGGTGCGCGAGGGCAGGAGGCCGTTCATGACAGTGGCGCGTGCGGGAGCACACAGTGGGCTGGAGGAATAGGCATTCTCGAAGACAACCCCCTCGGCGGCCAGCCGCGACAGGTTGGGCGTCTGCACCAGCGGGTGGCCATGGAAGGGCAGGTAGCGGGCCGCAAGCTGGTCGGCCATGACGAAGAGGATGTTGGGTTTCTGCTGTTTCGCCACTATCTTTCTCCCATGAAGGCCGTTCTGCTCGCGCTTATCCGGTTCTACCAACTGACGCTATCCTCCATCATGGGGCGGCACTGCCGCTTCCTGCCGACCTGCAGCGACTATGCGCGGGAGGCAATCGACAGGCACGGCGTCATCAAGGGTGGCAAGCTTGCGGTGAAGCGCGTGTGCCGCTGCCACCCCTGGGGCGGCGAAGGTTTCGATCCGGTGCCGTGAAGGCAAAGCTCCGCTCTTGTGCGCCGGGCAAGTCCCGGCGGATCGGGGGGAGTGCCGCGAGCCTCAACTCGCGGCTGGCACCCTGAAGGGAAGTGGAGAGGAATGTTCCGCTCCGGCCCCGGGCCT
>CAZUKI010000190.1:0-6126 GCA_964620785.1 uncultured Aestuariivirga sp. | reverse complement strand
CCCCGCCGATGCCGTAGCCCTCGTAGCGGATTTCCTCGAAGTTCACGCCCTCGAGTTCGCCCGCCCCGCGCTTGATGGCGCGCTCGATGGTGTCCTTGGGCATGTTGTTGTCATACGCCTTGTCCATCGCAAGGCGCAGGCGCGGATTGGTGGCGGCATCGCCGCCGCCCAGCTTGGCCGCGACGGTGATTTCCTTGATCAGGCGGGTGAAGATCTTTCCCCGCTTGGCGTCCTGGCGGCCCTTCCGGTGCTGGATGTTGGCCCACTTCGAATGTCCTGCCATACCTGCGTCCTGCTCTCTGACTTGCTGGGCCCGTCGCCCGCCGTGGCGGCAAGGTTGCTGCGCGAGGGCCCATGCGTTGATCGACCGGTGGAATTCGTCCCGGAACGGACAGGAATCCACGCCACATTTTTCAAAGTGCAATGTTAACATTCACTCACCGCTTTCACCTTCGCCCACACTCCCTTTCCCCGCCATGGCCGACCCCTTGTTGATCGCCAAAACCAGCGACAAATCCCACGCGGACCTGGTGCTGCTGCCGCAGATGGCGAACCGCCACGGCCTGATCGCCGGCGCCACGGGAACCGGCAAGACGATTTCGCTGCAGGTGCTGGCCGAGCATTTCTCCGCCATCGGCGTACCGGTGTTCATGGCCGACGTGAAGGGTGACCTGACCGGCATTTCGCAACCGGGAAAGCCGAATCCGAAGGTCGAGGAGCGCGTCAAGCTCTTGGGCCTCGACTACGTGCCGGCTGCCTGCCCGGCAACGCTCTGGGACGTGTTCGGCGAGCAAGGCCACCCGGTGCGCGCCACGGTGTCCGAGATGGGCCCGGTGCTGCTCTCGCGCATCTTCAACCTGAACGACACGCAGGCGGGCGTCCTGACGCTGGCGTTCAAGATTGCCGATGACAACAGCCTGCTTCTGCTCGACCTCAAGGACTTGCGGTCGCTGCTGGGTTGGGTGGGCGAGAACGCGGGCCAGTTCACCACCCACTACGGCAACATTTCCGCCGCCAGTGTCGGCGCCATCCAGCGCGCGCTCCTCACACTCGAGCAGCAGGGTGGCGACAAGTTCTTCGGCGAGCCGGCGCTTTCGCTCGACGACCTGATGCAGACCATCGACGGCAAGGGCGTGATCAACATCCTGGCCGCGGACAAGCTGCTGTCCAGCCCGCGCCTGTACTCGACATTCCTGCTGTGGATGCTCTCGGAATTGTTCGAGAACCTGCCCGAGGTGGGCGACCGCGACAAGCCGAAGCTGGTGTTCTTTTTCGACGAGGCGCACCTGCTGTTCAACGAGGCGCCGAAGGAGTTGCTGGAAAAGATCGAGCAGGTGGTGCGGCTGGTGCGCTCGAAGGGCGTCGGGGTGTATTTCGTGACGCAAAACCCGCTGGACATCCCGGACACCGTGCTCGGGCAGCTCGGCAACCGCATCCAGCATGCATTGCGCGCGTACACGCCGCGCGACCAGAAAGCCGTCAACGCGGCGGCGGAAACGTTTCGCGAGAATCCCAAGCTCAAGGTGGTCGATGTCATCACCGAGCTGGGCGTGGGCGAGGCGCTGGTGTCGTTCCTCGACGAAAAAGGCCGGCCGACCATCGTCGAACGCGCCTTCGTCTGCCCGCCTTGTTCCCAGATCGGCCCGATCACGCCGGAGCAGCGCACCGCATTGCGCGCGGCATCGCTGGTCGCCGGGCAATATGAAAAGGTCATCGACCGGGAATCGGCGTTCGAAAAACTGAAGGAGCGGCGCGGCGACGCGGACACGCCCTCGCCCACCGGCGATGGAAACGACAGCGGCCTGGGCGGCATCCTCGGCAAGATCGGCCTGCCCGGCGGCAACGGCAAGACGGGACGCCAGCGTGAAGGGGTGGTGGAGGCCGCGGTCAAGAGTGCGGCACGCGCGATGGCGTCGGAGGCCGGACGGCGCATCATCCGCGGCGTGCTCGGATCCATCCTCGGCGGCCGCAAATAGCGCAACGGCGGACTGGCATCCGGAATTGAAACACGAGCACTGGCGCGCCTTCCAAGCCAAAAATGGCTGGAAACCCGCGCCAGACAATGAGTTTTACATCGGCGACAGATGACTCGCACTTGATATCGCAGTAGCCCAGGGAGCAGACCAACATGGCGAAACGCGCACCCGGCGAGCGGCGCAAGGAAATCCTGCAGACGCTGGCCTCAATGCTGGAGAACCCCAAGGGGGAAAAGATCACCACGGCGCTGCTGGCGGCCCGGCTGGACGTGTCCGAAGCCGCGCTCTACCGGCATTTCGCGAGCAAGGCGCAGATGTTCGAGGGGCTGATCGAGTTCATCGAGGAATCGGTGTTTTCCCTCGTGAACCAGATCCAGTCGGAAGAAACCGACGGCGTGAAGCAGACCGAAAAGATCGTGGCCATGCTGCTCGCCTTCGCGCAGAAGAACCAGGGCATGACGCGCGTGCTCATCGGCGATGCGCTGGTCAACGAGGACGAACGCCTGCAGGCGCGGGTCAACCAGCTGCACGACCGGCTGGAGAGCTCGATCCGGCAAAGCACGCGGCTGGCCATGACCGGCGGCGCGCTGGCCGGGCTCGATGCCAATGCCTATGCGAACGCGGTCATGGCGTTCGTGATCGGCCGCTGGCACCAGTTTGCAAAATCCGGATTCCGCAAATCCCCCATCGAGAACCTGACGCTGTCCTGGCAGGTGTTTGCCGGTTGAACGCCATGTCCCCCGACCCGGTGCAGGCGCAGCTGGATGCGTACAACGCGCGCGATGTCGATGCGTTCATGGCCTGCTACACGCCGGACTGCCGCATCGAAGACGGCGCGGGAACATTACTGATGCAGGGCCATGCCGCCATGCGCGAACGCTACGCCGCCATGTTCGCCGCGTCTCCGAAACTGCATTGCGTGATCGTGCAACGCACCCGGATTGGCCGGTATGTGCTCGACGAAGAAGAAATCACCGGCCGGGTGCCGGACTTCCGCCGCGCGGTTGCCATTTACCGCCTGACCAGCGATGGCGCGCTCATCGAGCATGTGCGGTTTCTGCGAGAGGACTAGGTGGCGCTGGAGTTGCAGACGGCGCGGCTGGTCGTCGCCACCCCGGTGGCGGAGCGCGCGTCCGGCATGCTGGACTTCACGCTGCGCAATGCCGCGCACCTGAAGCCGTGGAGCCCGCCGGCCCCCGTGGGCGTGGACACCAAGGCACATTGGCTGGGCGTGGTCGAGTCCGCACAACAATCATTCGAGAACGGGACCCTGGTGCGCCTGTGGATCTCGCCACGCGAAGCGCCCTCCCGCGTGATCGGCAGCATCGGCTACTCGCAGATTCATCGCGGGCCGTTCTGCAACGCGGTGCTGGGCTACCAGATCGACGGCGAATGCGAGGGACAGGGCCTGATGCGCGAGGCCCTCGAAACAGCGAACGCGTACATGTTCAACGAGCAGAAGCTGCACCGCATCGCCGCCAACTACCGCCCCGAAAACACCCGCAGCGGGCGCTTGTTGCAGCGCCTGGGGTTCACGATCGAAGGCTACGCAAAAGACTACTTGTTCATTGACGGCTCCTGGCGGGACCACATCCTGACGTCGAAGGTCAATCCGGCATTTGACGCATCCTGGATCGCAGGCACCGCGCCGCGGGCGGTCACGCCGCGCACCAGCACACGCTGAACCTGCGCGTGAACCGGCAACCGCCGGCCATGCGCCGCCACCGTCAAAGCAACAAGGCGGCCGAAGCCGCCTTGTTGCGGGGACTGCCGATGAACCCCCGGTCAGGCAAACATGTCCGCCCAGATGTTCTTCGCCCAGGCCATCGCATATTGGCCTTCGAGTTCACTGGACGCCGTGGAGACGCCGCCCGATCCCGGAACCGCCTTCATGGTCTTGTCCTTCTCGTCATATTTGTGGACCGAGGCCACGTGGATGACCTTGTCGGCGGACACGAAGCTGTAGCAGGTGTTGTTGAGCACCGGCGCGGTGTTGGGCGTTTCTCCTCCCAATAGCGCCACCACCGCTGCGGCGCAGGCCTTGCCGTGGGAATTGGCCATGTGGCCGGACTTGGGCATGCCCGGCGCGATCTGCAGCGCATCCCCAAGCAGGTGCACCCCGGGAACGTTCTTGGCCTCATAGGTCAGCCAGTTGATTTCGCACCAGCGCTTGTTGGCGGTGATAAACGGATCGGCGATGGCGCCGGCTTTCATCGGCGGCAGGATGTTGAGCACGTCGCCTTTCACGTCGTCGCCGACTTCCAGTTTGGCCACCCGCCCCTTCGCATCGACGTCCACCACCTTCGAATTGCCGCGGTAATCGATCATGCCCGGATAGAGGTCGGCCCAGGCCTTTTTGAACAAGCCGGGCTTGGAAGTCACATCAGGGTTCGCATCGAGGATGATGACCTTCGATTTCGGTTTCGCGGCCTTGAAATAGCTGGCCACCTGGCAGGCGCGCTCGTAGGGGCCGGGCGGGCAGCGGTACGGCGCGGTGGGGATGCTCAACACGAAACTGCCGCCGTCCGGCATCGCCTCCAGTTGCTTGCGCAGCGCGACGGTCTGCGGGCCGGCTTTCCAGGCATGCAGGATTGCCTCCTGCGCGGCCGCGTTGTTGAGTCCCGGCAGGTCGGCAAAGGTGAAGTCGATGCCGGGCGACAGGATCACGCGGTCAAACGCCAGGGCGGTGCCATCGGCCAGGCGAACCTGCTTCTTCTCGATATCGACGGCCGAGGCTTCGCCGCGCACGAACTTAATGCCGTATTTCGACGCCAGCGCCGAATACTGGACCGTGATGTCCGCCAGCGACTTGCTGCCTCCCAGCACCAGGTTGGAAATCGGGCATGAAATGAACTCGCCGTTGCGCTCGACGATCGTCACGTCGATATGCGGCGCGAACAGCTTGATGTACTTCGCCGCCGTGGCGCCGCCGTAGCCTCCACCGACGATGACGACCCTGGGACCGGCCGGCGCGCCGACCGAGGCGCATCCGGCGAACAGGGAGGCGCCCGTTGCCGCGCCGGCTGCCTTCAGGAAATTCCTGCGTTGCATGGTCATGTCGCGCTCCTATTTTTTCTGTGCGGCAAAGAAATCACCCAATGCGGAAATTTCCGCGTCTGAGTAACCTTTGGCGAGCTGATGCATGATCGTCGCTTCGCGTTTGCCTTGCTTGAATGCGGCCATCTGGTTCACAAAATATTCCTTGTTGGTACCGGCAAGCCCGGGAATCGCGCCGCCGACACTGGCGCCCTGGGTGCCGTGGCATGCGGCGCAGGTGGCCGCCATCGAGCGCACGCCATGCGGCGTCAGGTTTGAAGCGGCGAACGCGGACGCCGGCGGCGCGCTGGCTGCGGGGGCTTGTGCGGCCAGCGGCGGCACGACAGTTGCCGCACACAGCAGCGCGGCCACTCGGATTCTTGTTCTCATTGTTGCTCCTCGAAGACGGGGTTGGTCAGGAACAGGCGATTGAAGGCGACGCCAAGAATAGCGCAACTGACCCCCGATTGCAGGACCCATATAACGCAAAGGCCGCATTCATGCGGCCTTTGCGATTTGCTGCCCCCGGCGACGGCGGATCACGTTTCCGTGGTCACCGGCACCTTTTCCTCGGCGATGTCGAGCGTGATCTTTTCGTTGGCGTCGATGCCGACCGTGACCTTGCCGCCCTGCGCCAGCCGGCCGAACAGCAACTCGTCGGCCAGGCCGCGCCGGATGGTGTCCTGGATGAGGCGCGCCATCGGGCGCGCGCCCATGGCCGGATCGAAGCCTTTCTTGGCGAGGTACTGCTTGAGTTCCTGCGTGAACGTGGCATCGACCTTCTTCTCGGCCAGTTGCGTTTCAAGCTGCATCAGGAACTTGTCCACCACTTGCAGGATCACCACTTCGTTCAACGGCGCGAAGGAAATGACCGCATCCAGACGGTTGCGGAACTCCGGCGTGAACAGGCGCTTGATCTCGGCCATTTCGTCGCCGGCCTTCTTGTCTTCCGTGAAGCCCATGGAGGACTTGGACAGCTCCGACGCCCCGGCATTGGTGGTCATGATGATCGCCACGTTGCGGAAATCCGCCTTGCGGCCGTTGTTGTCGGTGAGCGTGCCGTGGTCCATCACCTGCAGCAGGATGTTGAAGATGTCCGGGTGCGCCTTCTCGA
>CAZUKI010000189.1:0-6252 GCA_964620785.1 uncultured Aestuariivirga sp. | reverse complement strand
CGCTCGGTTTCCTCGCCGCGGGCCGTCAGCATGATGATCGGCAGCGTCTGCGTCTCGGGCCGTGCCCTGATGAGGCGGCAGACTTCGATGCCCGACAGGCCCGGCAGCATCCAGTCAAGAAGCACCAGGTCCGGCATTTCGTCGTTGAGCGCCGCATGAACTTCCTCGCCGGTTTCAACGACCCGGCTGCGGAAGCCTTCGGCCTTCAGGTTATAGGCCAGCAACTGGTGGATTGCGGCCTCGTCCTCGACGATGAGAATGGATGCACTCATGCGGTCCTCAATCGTTATTGACTGCCGAGAATGGCGTGATCGACGTCCTGTCCTTCTTGGGGCGCTGTTCCTTCAGGACCTCGCCATTCACAAGGTAGTAGATGTTCTCGGCAATGTTCGTGGAATGATCGCCAATGCGCTCGATGTTCTTGGCGGCGAAAAGCAGGTGCGTGCAAGCGCCGATCATGCGCGGATCCTCCATCATGTAGGTGAGGAGTTCGCGGAAGATCGAATTGTAGAGCGCATCGATGTCCTCATCGTGGCGCCAGACCTCGAGGGCCTTGGCCTCGTCGGTCGCCGCGAAGGCATCCAGCACCAGCTTGACCTGGGACTGCGACAGCTCGCCCATGCGCTCGAGACCCTTGGTGAGGCGGCGCGGGATGTTGTCATAGATGGCATGCGAGCGCTTGGCGATGTTCTTGGCGAGATCGCCGATGCGCTCGAGGTCAGAGGCTATGCGGATGGCAACCATGATCACCCTGAGATCGCGCGCCATGGGCTGGCGCTTGGCGATGGTGAGTATGGCCTTTTCCTCGATCTCCAGCTCCATGGCGTCAAGCCGTTCGTCGGCCTGGATCACCCGGTCGGCAAGCTTGGTGTCGCGACGCACGAGCGAGTCGATGCTCCGCGACAGCTGCTCCTCGGCGATACCGCCCATCTGGGCCAGCATGGAGGTGAGGCTTGCCAGATCGTCGTCATAGGCTTTGACAATATGTTCGGACATTCCTGGTCTCCTCAGCCAAAGCGGCCTGTGATGTAGTCTTGGGTGCGCTTGTCCTGCGGCTTGGTGAACATCACGTCGGTGTCACCCACCTCGACAAGCACACCGAGATGGAAGAATGCCGTGAGGTCAGACACGCGCGCCGCCTGCTGCATGGAATGCGTGACAATCACGATGCAGAAATTCTTCTTGAGCTCGTGGATCAGTTCCTCGATGCGGGCGGTGGCGATGGGGTCGAGCGCCGAGCAGGGTTCGTCCATCAGGATGACCTCCGGGCTCACGGCGATTGCCCTTGCAATGCAGAGGCGCTGTTGCTGGCCACCGGAGAGGCCGGTACCCGGCTGGTTGAGGCGATCCTTCACCTCTTCAAAGAGGCCGGCCTTCTGCAGGCTTTCAACGACAATGCGCTCCATGTCCTGCTTGTCCCGGGCGAGACCGTGAATGCGCGGGCCATAAGCCACATTCTCGAAGATCGACTTCGGGAAGGGATTGGGCTTCTGGAAGACCATGCCGATCCGCGCCCTGAGTTCCACCACATCAAGATTGCGGGCGTAGATGTCATCACCGTCGAGGGTGATGCTCCCCGTCACCTTGCAGCCCGGGATGGTGTCGTTCATGCGATTGATGGAGCGCAGGAAGGTGGATTTGCCGCAACCCGACGGGCCGATGAAGGCCGACACCGCCCGGTCCGGAATATTGATCGAGAGGTTCTTGATGGCGTGCTTGTCGCCATAGAACACGTCAACGCCATTGGCGATAATCTTGGATTCGCGCTCGGCGCTGATCTTCGGCAAAGCCGGTGTCAGGATGGTCTGGAAACTCATGTCATTCATAGCTTACCACCGGCGTTCAAACTTGTTGCGCAGATAAATGGCGAGAGCGTTGATGCAGAAGAGGAGCACAAGCAGCACCAGGATGGCTGCCGCAGTGCGCGACTTGAAGGCAGCTTCCGGCAAGTCCGACCAAAGGAAAACCTGAACCGGCAGAACCGTCGCGGCATCGGTGAAGCCATGCGGCACATCGGCGATGAAGGCGATCATGCCGATCATCAGCAGCGGTGCCGTCTCGCCAAGGGCACGGGCAACACCGAGGATCGTTCCGGTGAGGATGCCGGGTATCGCCAGGGGCAGAACATGGTGGAACACCGCCTGCATGTGCGAAGCCCCGACACCCAGTGCCGCTTCCTTGATGGAAGGTGGCACGGAACGGATCGCGGCGCGCGAGGCGATGATGATGGTCGGCAGAACCAGGAGTGCAAGCACAAGACCGCCCACGAACGCCGTGGAGCGCGGAAGGCCGAAGCCATTGAGAAAGACGGCAAGGCCGAGAAGGCCAAAGATGATCGACGGCACCGCCGCCAGATTGTTGATGTTGACCTCGATGATGTCCGTCACCCGGTTCTTCGGGGCAAACTCCTCGAGGTAGAGGGCGGCGGCAACACCCAAAGGCAAGGCCACCAACAGGGTCACGCAGATCACCAGCAGCGAGCCGATGAGGGCGCCCTTGATGCCGGCACTCTCGGGCTCGCGTGAATCGCCTGCCGTGAAGAAGGTCCAGGCGAAGCCGTGCTCGATCAGCCCCTTTGCCGACAGGGCATCGAGCCAGGCGGCCTGCTTCTCGTCGGCCTGGGCGTCGGCATGGCCCTTCAGATAGAGATCAGCGCTGGAAGAAAGAAAGACAGGCAGGGAAATGGTCTTGCCGATGAGAGACGGGTCTGCCGTCACCTGTTCCTGCAGCGCATCGGCGGAACGGGCCGAGAGCAGGCCATTGAGCTTCTTCTTGTCGCCGCGTGACTGCACCTCGGGAAATTGTGCGCCGAGCGCATCCTTGATAAGACCCGGATAGTCACCTGCCGCAGGGTTTGCCGCATCGACGCTTGCGGCGCTGATGGTGACAGGCAGGACAACTTCATTCACCGTGAAGGCAGGCAGGGCCTTCACCACGATGTCGAGGATCAGGGCGGCCAGGAAAACGCCGGTCACGGCGATGGCCGCCAGGCCGTAATAACGGAACCGCCGCTCGGCACTTCGCCTTTTGGCTGTGAGATCAGAGCTATTCATAGGCTTCCCGGTACTTCCGCACCACGCGCAGGGCGATCACGTTGAGGCCGAGGGTGATGACAAAGAGGATCAGGCCGAGGGCAAAGGCCGCGAGCGTCTTGGCGGAGTCGAACTCCTGGTCGCCAACCAGAAGTGTTGCAATCTGGACCGTGACGGTCGTCACGGCGGCGAAGGGATTGAAGGTGAGGTTGGCGGCAAGGCCCGCCGCCATAACGACAATCATGGTTTCACCGATGGCGCGGGAGATGGCGAGGATGAAGGCCGAGACGATGCCGGGCAGCGCCGCGGGCAGAACCACCTTCTTGATGGTCTCCGACTGGGTTGCGCCGAGGGCAAAGGAACCGTCGCGCAGGGACTGCGGCACGGCATTGATGATGTCGTCGGACAGCGACGAGATCAGAGGTACGATCATCATGCCCATGACAAGGCCGGCAGCGAGGGCCGACTCGGATGCCACCGACAGGCCGATCGCTTCACCGGCCATGCGAATGAAGGGTGCGACGGTGAGGGCCGCGAAAAAACCAAGGACGACGGTCGGGATGCCGGCCAGCAATTCGAGCACCGGCTTGATGATGCGGCGGGTCCTGAGATCGGCATATTCCGCAAGATAGACCGCCGAAAGGAGGCCAAGCGGACCTGCCACGAGAATGGCAACCAGGGTGATCAGAAGCGTTCCACCCAGCAGCGGGATGATACCGAACTGGCCTGGTTCGGCAGTCGGGGCCCACTCAGTGCCAAAAAGGAACTTGTAGAAAGGCACTTCTGCAAAGAAGCGCAGGCTCTCGTAAACCACGGAGAGCACGATGCCGATAGTGGTCAGCACCGCCACACCCGACGCGCAAGCCAACAGCGCCAGCACCACCGCCTCGAACTGGCGGCGAAGCTTGCGGTTTGGCTTGGCGAGGGTGAGGGTTTGGGTCATTTACAACCAGAGTAATTGCCAGGGGCGGTCCTGGTACATCCGCAGGAACCACCCCTGAGCGCTACAGACAGACTTACATCACCTTGTCTGCAGTAAGTGTCGTCAGATCCTTGACCGCGGCGGCGCTGGCGCCTGCCTGGTCAGCGGGAAGCGGGATCAGGCCCTTGTCGGCGAGATAGCCATCTGCGCCCATGGCCTTGTCCGAGGTGTACTCCGCAAGGAACTCGGCAAGTCCCGGGACCTGGCCAACGTGCTGCTTCTTCACATAGATGAAGAGCGGACGGGCAACCTTGTACTCACCGCCAGAGATCGACTCGAAGGAAGGAGCAAGGCCTTCAACCTTGGCGCCCTTGATCTTGCCTTCATTGGCTTCGAGGAAGGAATAACCGAATACGCCGAAGGCCTTGGGGTTGGCTTCAAGCTTCTGGACGATCAGGTTGTCGTTTTCGCCGGCTTCCACATAGGCGCCATCGGTGCGGATGGTCTTCCAGACGGTTTCGAAGGCCTTGGTGTCGGCCTTTTTCAGGGCGGCGAGGCTTTCAATCGACTCTGCACCCTTTTCCATCACCAGTTCGGCAAAGCTGTCGCGCGTGCCAGATGTCGGAGGCGGGCCGAGCACTTCGATCTTTTCAGCAGGAAGCGAAGCGTCGATTTCGTTCCATGACTTGTAGGGGTTGTCGACCAGCTTGCCGTCCTTGTCCGGCACCTGCTTGGCAAGTGCGAGGAAGATCTGCTGCTTGCTGAAGTTGCCATCGGGACCCGAGGCCGCGTTGGCAATGGTCAGGCCGTCAAAACCGACCTTGATCTCGACGATGTCGGTCACGCCATTCTTCTGGCAGGTTTCAAATTCGGACTTCTTGATGGGGCGCGAGGCATTGGCGATGTCCGGCGAGTCTTCGCCCACACCGGCGCAGAACAGCTTGATGCCGCCGCCGGTTCCGGTTGATTCAACGACCGGCGTCTTCATGCCGGAGGCCTTGCCGAAGCTTTCGGCAACGGCGGTGGTGAAGGGATAGACCGTCGAGGATCCGACAATGCGGATCTGGTCGCGCGCCAGGGCTGGCGTGGCGGCAAGGGCGCCGATGGAAACGGCGGCCATGGCCGTAAGAAGGAAGCGTGTCATCACTCAAATCTCCTGTTTGACATGAGCCCCAATAGGCCCGCCGCATGATCCTCATGCGACAATGACGTAACAGGATTATGACAGTATAACGCTATGAATTATAAAGAGGAATTGTAACGGTAAAGGTGCTGCCGCGACCCAGCTCGGAGTGAATGTCAAGGCGTCCGCGGTGGCGCAGCACGATGTGCTTGACGATGGCCAGGCCCAGCCCCGTGCCACCGCGCTGGCGGCTTTCCTGGGTGTTCACACGGTAAAAGCGTTCGGTGAGGCGCGGGATGTGGAACTCGGCGATGCCCCTGCCAAAATCCTGGACGGCCAGGCGCGCCTCGCGGCCTTGCAGCCTGCATGACACAGCGACGCGCCCGCCCGTCTCACCATACTTGATGGCATTTTCCAGCAGGTTCTGGGTGACCTGGAGAAGTTCATCACCATCGCCCGCCACGACAGCGGCGGCATCGCCCTCGATCTCGACGACGACGTTACCCTCCTTCGCCATGCCGGCAAGATTGCTCTTGGCCTGGCGGGCGATATCCAGCAGGGACACTTTCGCATTGGGCCTGACATGTTCGTTGAGTTCGATGCGGCTGAGGGTCAGCAGATCATCAATGAGGCGCTTCATGCGCCGCGCCTGGGACAGCATGGTGCCGAGAAACATCTCGCGCGCCGCGGCATCGTCCTTTGCGGCACCCTGGAGGGTTTCGATGGCCCCCATGATCGAGGCGAGCGGCGTCCGCATCTCATGGGAGGCGTTCGCCACGAAGTCCGAACGCATCTTCTCGATGGCCTGTTCGCGGGTGAGATCGCGCAGAAGGAGGAGAACATGGCCTTCCCGCAGCCGGGCAATGCGGGCGTTGAGCTGACGCGGCGGCTTGCCACGCACCTCGATGTCGATCGACTGCGGTTCGCCGTCGGCCAGTGTCATCGACAGGGCATCGGAAAAAGCCGTCGCCCGCAGCACCCCGGTCACGTTCAATCCCGTGAGGCTGAGGCCCAGGGCATCTTCGGCCAGGCCATTGGCGGCAAGGACGGTGCCGTTGCCGTCCACGGCGAGGGCGCCATCCGGCAATGCAGTGATCCACGAATAGGACAGTTTGGCATCTGTCATGGCAGCACAGGCAAAAGCAAATCCGGCCCGCAAAAGCAATGGCGGTCCT
>CAZUKI010000188.1:0-6319 GCA_964620785.1 uncultured Aestuariivirga sp. | reverse complement strand
CGCTGATAGGATTTCTCCGGCACGTCCACGAGCGGGCCCATGTCGAAGATCGCAGCATTGTTGACCAGGATGTCGATGCCGCCAAGCGAGGCTTCGGCCTCGCCCACGCAGGATGCAATCGAATCCAGGTTGGTCACATCCAGCTTGAATGCGAATGACTTGCCACCCAGCGCCTTGGCTGTCTTCTGGGCCTCTGCATACTCGATGTCGGCTACGCACACCGTGGCCCCTTCGCGCACATAGGCCTGGCTGATGGCAGCGCCGATACCGCGCGCGCCACCCGTTACAATTGCTGTTTTACCCTTGAGCCGCATCAGCGGATAACCCCACCTTTTTCGTTGAAACGGTGAAGACGTGACACATCCGGCTTCAATGCGATAGTGGCACCCTCCTTGCCCCGGTACTCACCATGGGCACGCACCACAAGCCGCCCGGCATCGCCGGCATCGACATGCAAGAAGCTGTCGGCGCCAAGGTGTTCGGCGAGAGCGATCTTCCCACTCCAGGTGCCCTTGCCCTCGACGATGTCAATGTGCTCCGGCCGGATGCCGATGGTATGGGCCTTGTGCTTGGCGGCCTCGGGACCGGAAATGAAATTCATCTTGGGCGAACCGATGAAGCCCGCCACGAACAGCGAATCCGGATTGTTGTAGAGTTCGAGCGGCGAACCCACCTGTTCGATCACACCCTTGTTGAGCACGACGATGCGGTCGGCCATGGTCATGGCCTCCACCTGGTCGTGCGTCACATAGATCATGGTGGCGCCGAGATCCTTGTGCAGCTGCATGATGAAGACGCGCATGTTGACGCGCAGAGCGGCATCGAGGTTCGAGAGCGGCTCATCAAACAGGAAGGCCTGGGGCTGGCGGACGATGGCGCGGCCGATGGCCACGCGCTGGCGCTGGCCACCTGAAAGCTGGCGCGGCTTCCTGTCCAGATAATCGGTCAGGTTCAGCGTGGCTGCCGCCTTGGAGACCTTTGCATCAATCTCGGCCGGGGGAACGCCCGCCATCTTGAGGCCGAAGGCAATGTTGTTCCTGACGCTCATGTGCGGATAAAGCGCATAGGACTGGAACACCATGGCGAGGCCACGTTCCGATGGTGCCGATTGCGAGATATCCTTGCCATCAATGGAGATCGTGCCGGAAGTGAGATCCTCGAGGCCGGCAATCAGGCGCAGAAGCGTGGACTTGCCGCAGCCCGAGGGACCCACGAAGACGACGAATTCGCCGTTCCTGATGTCGAGGTCGGCGCCTGGAATGATGACGTGGTCGCCGAAAACCTTGCGGACGTCCTTGAGTGAAATTGTGCCCATGTTACTTCACCGCTCCGAATGTGAGGCCACGTACGAGTTGTTTCTGCGCAAACCAGCCGAGGACCAGAATGGGTGCGATCGCCATCGTGGAAGCTGCCGACAGCTTGGCCCAGAACAGACCCTCGGGAGAGGAGTAACTGGCGATGAACTGTGGCAGGGGCGCTGCGGCCTTGGTGGTCAGGGCCAGGGTCCAGAAGGCTTCGTTCCAGGCAAGGATGACATTGAGGAGAATTGTCGAGGCAATGCCCGGAATGGCCATGGGGGTGAGGACGTAGAGCAGTTCCTTCCAGACCGAGGCGCCATCCATGCGCGAAGCTTCAAGGATCTCAGCCGGTATTTCCTTGAAGTAGGTGTAGAGCATCCAGATGATGATCGGCAGGTTCAGCATCATCAGGACGAAGATCAAGCCGCCGCGCGTATCGAGAAGGCCGAGGTCGCGGAATATCAGGTAGATCGGGATGAGCGCGCCGACCGGCGGCATCATCTTTGTCGACAGCATCCACATCAGCAGATCCTTGGTCCTCTTGCCCGGCGCGAAGGCCATGCCCCAGGCTGAGGGGATTGCCACCAGGAGTGCGAAAAAGGTCGAACCCAATGCCAGGATCACCGAGTTCATGGCGAACTGGAAGTAGTTCGAGCGTTCCTGGACAATGCTGTAGTTCTCGAGGGTCCAGTCAAAGAACAGGAACTTCGGAGGAATCGCCGCTGCATCGCCCTCGGTCTTGAAGCTGGTGAGAACGGTCCACAGAATCGGGAAGAAGATGAGGAAGGCCAGGGCCCAGGCGAAGATCGTAAAGAACCACTTGCGACGGGCCGATACTGCGCGTGCCATGTGTCAGGCCTCCAGGTTCTTGCCAATCATCCGCATCAGGAAGAAGGCAACGATGTTGGCGAGAACAACCGCGACGATGCCGCCGGCCGATGCGCCGCCGATGTCGTTTGAGAGAAGTCCGTACTGGTAAACGAGATAGGGCAGATTTCCGGCCCGTCCGCCGGTTCCGGTCACGTAGATTTCGGCGAAAACATTGAGCAGGAAGATCGTTTCGATGAGAACGACCACCGTCACCGGCCGTGCCAGGTGCGGCAGGATCATGTACCAGAAGAACGAGAGCGGCGGCGTGCCATCCATCTGCGCCGCCTCCTTCTGTTCCTCATCAAATGATTGCAATGCAGTCAGCAGGATCAGCGTGGCAAAAGGCAACCATTGCCAGGCAACGATGATGACCACCGCCGTCTTGGGATAATAGGTGAACCAGTCCACCGCTCCCAGCCCGAGTGACTTGGTGATCCACGAGATGAAACCGATGATCGGATCCATCAGCATGTTTTGCCAAACCAGCGCAGCGACCGTCGGCATCACGAAAAACGGCGCGATCACCATCAGCCGGACAATGTTGCGGCCGACGATCGCCTGGTCGAGCAGAAGGGCAAAGAGCGTTCCACCCACCACCGAAATCAGGAGAACGCTGCCGACGATCAGAAGCGAATTGGTCATCGCCCTGAAGAAGGCGGGATCGGTGAGAAAGTAATAGTAGTTCGACGTGCCAGCGAAGCAGCGGTTGGCCTCGTCGAAGAGTTGCCCCGGCGTCATCAGTGAGCAGGCGTAATTGGGGTCGAGGAGGTTGTAGCGCAGGAACGAGAACCAGATGGTCATCGCCAGCGGCACGATCATCCAGAGGAACAGGGCGATCACCGATGGCGCCACTGCCAGGCGGCCTAGAGTGCGTGACTGCTTTGTTGCCATGAGACCCACCCGTTGAATTTGAACACGCCGGCTTGCGGCGGGAGAGGACTGCCCGGATTGCTCCGGGCAGCCAAGTTTCCATGGGAGGATGACGTTACTTGATGTAGCCGGCCTTGGTCATTTCGCGGGTTGCCACGTCCTGCGCTTCGGCGAGCGCTTCATCCGCGGTCTTCTCGCCAGCCAACGCCGACGAGAAGATCTGCCCAACCGTCGTGGCGAGGCCCGCGAATTCCGGGATGGCCACGAACTGCACGCCGACATAAGGAACCGGCTTCACAGTCGGCTTGGTCGGATCGGCGGAGTTGATCGAGTCCAGCGTCATCTTGGCGAAGGGCACCTTCTGGTATTCAGGATTGCTGTAGAGCGAGGTGCGTGTTCCGGGTGGAACATTGGCCCAGCCCTCCTTCGAGGCAACCAGTTCGGTGTAGGCCTTTGAGGTGGCCCAGCCGATGAACTTCTGTGCGGCCTCTTCCTTCTGGGTACCGGCAGGAATGGCCAGCGACCAGGCCCAGAGCCAGTTGCCGCGCTTGCCAAGGCCCTTGTCGGGTGCGAGCGCAAAGCCAACTTTGTCAGCCACCGTCGAGTCCTTGCCGGTCACGAAGGATGCCGCCACCGTGGCGTCGATCCACATGCCGCACTTGCCGGCATTGAAGAGCGCCAGATTTTCATTGAAGCCGTTGTTCGATGCGCCGGGAGGGCCATCGGTCTTCAGGAGGTCGAGATAGAAGTTGAGTGCGTCCTTCCATTCCGGCGTGTCGAACTGTGGCTTCCAGTTTTCGTCAAACCAGCGGGCGCCGAACGAGTTCGAGGTTGCGGTGATGAAGGCCATGTTCTCGCCCCAGCCCGCCTTGCCGCGCAGGCACACGCCATAGATTTCCTTGTCCTTGTTGGTGATCTTGCCAGCAATGCGCTTGATGTCGTCCCATGTCGGGGCATCCGGCATCTTTTCGCCGGCCGCTTCCACGAGGTCGGTGCGGTACATCACCATGGAGCTTTCGCCATAGAAGGGAGCAGCCAGCAGCTTGCCGTCAACCGTCAGGCCACCTGCAATGGCGGGCAACAGGTCTGCCGGGTCATCGACCATGGTCAGCGGCAGGAGCCAGCCCTTCTTGCCCCAGATCGGCGCTTCATAGGTGCCGATGGTGAGAACGTCGAACTGGCCGCCCTTGGTGGCGATGTCGGTCGTGACCTTCTCGCGCAGGACGTTTTCTTCAAGCGTCACCCATTCCAGCGCGATGTCAGGATTCTTGGCGGTGAAGTCCGCCGTCAGGCCCTGCATGCGGATCATGTCGGCGTTGTTGACAGTGGCGATGGTCAGTTTGGTCTCGGCCAGGGCCGTCGTTGACAGGGCAGCCAACGCGAGCGCGCCCAGCACGCCCTTGTGCATGAAGTTCATTAGACTACCTCCCAATAGGAAATGGGCGTTTGCTCATTTCTAGGGCAAGTTCTCACTTCTTTGTGCCCAGGGAGTCAACAGAAATCCCCCATTGCAGCGCAGCAATTAGTCGTTGCGCCGCATCAAAGGTCAGCCACCTTGGCTTTAATGCTCAGGACTCGAGCAAATACCCGGCCATCTTCTCGTTGGTGATCAGGCCAGAAATGAGTTGGCCACGCAGTGCGCCGCGGACGGCGCGCAGACGCTGTGGCGCCATGACGACGCCGATCACCAGGCGTTCGGCCGGGCGCTGCAGGGGTACGCTCAGGACCCGGTCATTGGTGAGGCCGTCAATCAGCTCTCCGTTCTGGTCGAAGGCCCAGCCGGTGATTTCCCCGGCGGCACCGGCCCGCACCAGGGCGCGGATCTCGTCCGATTTCACGAAGCCGTCACGCAGGAGCGCGGCCTCGTCGTCGATGGTGCCGATGCCGACGAATGTAACATCGGCCTGGCCGGCGAGATCGAGAACATTGCGCAGCGACTTCTGGGCAAGAAGCAGGCTCTTTTCATGGACGGTCGTGGCGATCACCGGCAACGGCATCGGATAGTGGGGCGCACGCACCCGGTCGCCAATGCGGCTTGCCACATCGAAGACCGTCGCCGAACCATCAGGCGCAATGTTGCCGACCAGTGAAACCACCTTGTGCTGGGGACAATCCATGGGACTGACCTGCTCGGCCATGGCGCGCAATGTGCGCCCCGTGCCCATGGCGGCAACAACGGGGTGCTGCGACTCGAAATAGCGTTCGAGGACCGCGGCCCCGGCCTGTGCAATGCCCAGCGTATCCGAACTCGATTCCGGATCGGCCGGCACGACTTCCACATGGAGAAGTGCAAAGCGTTCCTTGAGTTGCCTCGACAATTCGAGGCAGTTGCCGATGGGGTGGTCAAGCCTGACCTTGATCAGGCGCTCGCTCACCGACAGGGACACCAGGCGCTGCGCCGACTGGCGTGACACACCAAGCTTTCGGGCGATCTCGTCCTGGGTGTTGCCCGCGATGTAATAGAGCCAGCCGGCGCGGGCCGCGTCGTCAAGGCGGTCGGAATCAGTTTCAGTCTTGCGAGCCACGATGTTCCTCTGGGGGCGAACCTAGCGGCGAAGGGGAGCCGCGGCCAAGCCCCAGTTCGCCGAACGCTGCTGCAAGTTCATGCATGTCGTTAATGACGCGGTCCGGCTTCACATCCGCCGGCAGACTATAACCGGCCTTGACATGGGCGCCGCCAGCGAAGTGCCAGACCTCCATGCCCGCGGCATGTCCTGCCCGGATGCCCATCTCGCTATCCTCGACAATGATCGTTGCCTGGGGATCAAGCCCTGCCCGGCGTGCGGCATGAAGCAGGAGATCAGGTGCGGGCTTGCCATTGGCAACTTCGGAGGCCGTGCTGCATCGCCCGTCGAAGTACCGGGCAAGCCCCGAAACCCTGAGAGACAGTTCCAGGCGCTGGGGCGAGCTTGATGTCGCGAGCCAGTAAGGTGCCGTGACACGCTCGAGCATATCATGGACGCCCGCCATGGGACGCAGCTCCCGGGTCATGCGGTCGAGCAGCCGCTCACGATACTTCAGCTGGAAATCCTCGGGCAGGTCTGTGCCAAAACGCCTGCCGGCGCGCGCCGCGGCATTGGCAAAGCTGCGGCCCAGGAAGTCACTGCGGAAAATCTCATCCGTGATGGGAAGGCCGATCTCCGCCATCATGCCCATCAGCACCGAGGCCGAGAGCATTTCGCTGTCAACCAGGACGCCGTCACAGTCGAAGATGATTGCTGTCAGCCGCGCTGCCATGGGCTTTCGATATCCCGATGGCCCACGGGCCGCAACATGCAGGT